>JBDTMO010000030.1:0-16661 GCA_039934235.1 bacterium
GTGTCTCCATCTCACCGGACACGATGTCGGCGATGAACAGCGTGTGATCGCCAACATCGACCGTCGAGCGAACCGTGCATGCCACTGAGGCGAGCGCTCCGTCCAGGAACAGGTGCTGGCCCACTTGGCGAAGTGGCAAGTGGGCGCACTTGTCCTCGGTCCGGCCGGAGACAGACCCGCAACGGCGCGCGAATTCTTCCTGGCGCTCGTGCAGGACGATCAAGCTGAAACGCCGCGACTGCTGAATGAATGTGTACGTGAGCGAGTCGTTCGCGATCGACACCTACAGCGTCGTCGGATGATGCGAGACCTCCGAGAAAAAACTCACGGTCATGGCATTCCGGCGACCATCACTTTCGGTCAGTACCAGGCCGACAGGGCTTTCCGTGACTGATCCGGCGAGGTACGGACTGGACAACGCGCTCATTCAGCAGCCGATCACTTATTGTCCCCTCTGGCCCGACTTTACCGACGTCGCCTGCGGCTTGCCCCCGCGCATCGGAGCTGGCGGAGCGGCCATTTTCACCTTCGCCGCAGGCGTATGCGGTGATGCGGCCTGCTTCTTCGAGAAGTCGGGAATGGTGCGATGCCCTTTGCGTTTCATACCAACCTCGTGACGTCGGGAGGAAACGAAAGCCTAGCCCGTTCGAGGGCGCGTCGCAACCGAGTCCTACGGTTTGCCGGTGTTGCTGACGAATGCGAGTTGCTTTCCGTCGGGCGACCAGGACGGAACGTTGATGGTTCCCTGACCGCCGTAGAGGTAGGCAATCACCCGGGATGGGCCGCCGGCAATGGGCATCAGCCGCAGCGTGACATGCTTGTAAAACGGATGGTCGTTCGCAGGAACGTCAGGTGGAAATGCGATGTAGACAATCCATTGCCCGTCTGGCGACAGGTGCGGAAACCAGTTGTTGAAGCCATCACTTGATACGTGCTCCTGCGCACTTCCGTCCGGCTTCATGCGCCAGATCTGCATCCGTCCAGTGCGCGCGGAGTTGAAGTAGATGTAGCGTCCGTCCGGCGAGTACTCGGGACCGTCATCGACGCCACTCGTCGTCGTGAGGCGCATCTCGCCGCCGCCCTTCGACGAAATCTTGTAGACATCGATGTCGCCATCGCGCTGCCCGGCGTACACGAGCCACTGTTTGTCGGGCGACCAGCCATGAAAGTACGACGGACCCTTGGCCGTGACGCGCGTTGGTGTGCCGCCCTGCGACGGAAGCGTGTAGACGATCGACGCTCCATTGTCGTCGGCGCTGTGATGGCTGATGCCCATCATCGTCCCGTCGAACGAGAGTACGTGATCGTTGTTGTTCTTTGTGGCGAAGCCGGTGTTCAGCTCGCGCGGTGCGCGTGTGGCGAGGTCGAACGAATACAGCTTTCCTTCCTGCGCATAGATCAGTGCCTTGCCATCGTGCGTCCAGTTGGGCGCCTGGAATGAACCCGCATACTGATGCACGATCGTCCGATTTCCAGTTGCGACGTCGAGCACTTCGAGATTGCTCGCGAGGTATTCGCGATACGGCACCAGGTCTTTCCGGGCGGGAATCGTGATGCGAACGTTGCTGAACACCGCGCGCTCGGTCACGGTATCGTTGTGCGCACACACGAAGAGGCCGACGTACACCGTGTCTGGCAGCACGACGTCTGCAAGCTGCTGCGTGATGAGCGTATCGCCAAAGTGCGCCACGGACATGATGTACACGCCGTCGCGACGCTCGAGCTGGACCACATCCGGCAAGCTGTCCAGCGAGGTGAACTGATCCGTAATCGCTTCAGCACGGCGGCGAGTCTGCAGGGACATCAAGCCATTGCCGTGCAGCGCTGCCGTCACATGCGGCGCGTCCGGCGCAAGGCTTGGCCTGATTGTCCAACCCATCTTGCGATGCGCTTCCACTCCCGTGCCGACGAAGCGGGCGCGCATCGACAGGATGAAGTTGCCGCTCAACTTCTTCCAGGCGAAATGAAAGTCGTCGTGCGTGCTCCACATGTTGGTGCCCGATCCGGAGATCGTGTATTGCTGGAGCGCGGGGTCGTACGCGACGCTGCCTGGGTGCTTCACCGCGCCGACGTCGGTGTGACCGTCGAACATGCCCAGTGAGTTCTGCGCGAGCGCAGCGACGGACGAGAGTGGGCTGGTTATGATGGCCAGGGCGAGGAGCGAACGCGTGATTCGCATGGAGAGCCTAATTCAGGGATCCCACCACCGTGCACCTGGATCGTACAACATCAATGCGAATTGCCCGTGACGCCTCGTGCGCGATTCCAACTGGCGAGCGCACTGCTCAGGCCTTCCTGCGTCCATGCGGTGGGGCGAACCGCTACCCGATACTTGAGGTTCCAGGTACCACCCGCCGGAAGTTTGCGAACGGCAGGGGCGAGGATCGCCGCACAGATGAAGCGAAATTTGTCGCGCTCCTGATTGATGACGTACCACGGCGCCTTTTCACCGATGTTTGCCGCGTCGCTCAACATCGCGATGCCTCCGATCTGCTTGTCGCCATCCGCGAAGTTACCGGCGACTGCCGCCGCATTCGGACGCGCGCGCGAGCCGGGAAATTCCGTGACCGGCCCTTCCGTGCTCACCACCGACATCGCGAGGGGAGCAAGACGTACACTGAGGCCGGCATAGCCACCGTTCACAGCGCCGTTCGGCTCGCCGGGCATGGGCGTGCGATCGAGCTCAGCGCCATCCTTGCCCGCAACGAAGCGCATGTCCCAGTCGATCGTGAAGCTGCCATCCGACGCGGGGGCAGAGACGGTCAACACGCGCGCCTCGGTCATGTCCACCTCGCCCGTCGTTTTCGCGTAGGTCACGTCCATCGTGATTGTCGCGCTCCCATCCGGTCGCGCATCGATCACAGGGTTGCTCCAGCGCGTTGACCCAGCGGCCTGTCCGCTCGTGCGATCCTCTTCCCAATAGTTCACGTGGTTGATGTACTTCCACGAAAACCACAAGCCGTAATGCCATGGATGATCTTCCGGCTTGAAGTTGGTGAGGCTCGGATTGCCCGCCAACGCAATCGGATTGAAGAACGGCTTGCCGCTCTTGGGGTCGAATGAGAATCGCCACAGCGTCGCACCCTTCGATACCCACGCGATCGAGACGCTGTCGCGAACCCACTCTGCTCGCGCCGCACAGGGCGCCAGCGTGATCGTCAGCAATGCCAGCGCGATCGCGAGACGGCCACCCTTCATCTAATGCCCGCCACTCATCTTGTACGCTTCCATGATGGTCGCGTACTTCGTGATCATGTTCGGCACTTCCCAATCGGGCATGTGGCCACCGCGGAGATAGCTGAGAAAACGATCCGTCACCTGCGCGAAGTGTGACTCGTGTCCAACATCGAACTTGGCCGGGATGCTGAGCGCCCACGAGTCGCCTTCTCGGCGCACACCAACGCCAGGAAAGCGCCCCTGCAGCGAGGCGACAGCGGCGGTGAGCGCTGCTTCGTGCGCGGCGGGAGTGACTGACGAATCACGCTCGACGTACAACACAGGCTTGTAATTCTGCTCCGCGCCCTGCCGAATGATGAGCTTCGCCTTGGTGCCGCGCATGATGGAGAAGTGCGTGTCTCCCGTGCCGGCCGGCGCCTCGAAGTTCCACGTCACGGAGACGCGCGCGTGCACACCGCGGAGACGGTAGTTCATCTCGCCGTTCGAGTAGACCTGAAGCGCTCCGTCCTTTACGTCGCGACGCAGAAATGCCGGAAAGTCTTTCGCGCCAGTGACACTCGCGAACTGCTCGCGGGAAATCGCCGTCGGCCAACGGCGAGCGCTCAGCATGGTGACTTCGGTGCGCTTGATTGTCTGCTCGGGAAACGCTTCCCACTGCACCAGATCGACGAGGTGTGTCGTCACATCCACGATGCCTTCGCCCTCCTGTCGCACATCGAAGAACCAGTCCGGACGCTTGAGCGGCACACCGGCGACGATCTTGGAAAAATGGTGGACGCTCACCTTGGTAATGGCGGGATCCTTCGGCGTTCCCTTCACGAGCACGCCGAACAGGTCGTGCCGCATCGACAGCTCACGCTGCAACTGCGTCGTGACCTCGCTGCGCTCGGTCATGATGTCGTACAACACCACGCCTTTCGCCTTCGCGGTCTTGAACGCGCCCTCGAGTCGCACGAGATCAGCCGGTGTTCGCACCATTGGCTTATCGGCAAGCACGTTGAGCCCGGCGTTGATCGAGCGGACGATGTACTCTGTCTTCAGTGCATTGTTCCCCGCGATGACGACGATATTGCCGGACTTCGACTCGAGCATCTTGTCAAGAAAATCAGCGCCGGTGTAAACACGCTCGGCCCACGTTGTCGGGTTGTCACTGCGCTTGTTGAATGCGTCGATGCGCATCAGGTGCTGGGCGACATCGTCTCCAGCCGGTGCAAAGACATGGACGACGGAATCGACGTCGGCGTACATGAACTTCTGTACGAGCGACGCATGAAAATGACCGGGATCCAGCGTGATCAACTGAAACTTCGGCGCTGCGTGCGGCGACTGCGCGATCATTGCAGGCGCGACGCACAACAGCGATGCACACACCAACGCGGAAGCACGATGACGACTCACTGCGCGCCTCAACGTGTGGAGTTCTTCGCGGCGAGCTTCAGCGCGCCGTACTTGCCGCGCTCAGGGCGCGTCAGCATTGCATTGGCTTCGGCATCATTCACGAAATGTTCGGCCTTCGCGTCCCAGGTGAGGGGGCGTCCGGTTTTCATCGCAATCCAGCTCAGGATGCACGCCGCGTTGGCGCGATGAGCAATCGGTGCCGGCGCCAAGGGTGTCGCGCGCGACTTCACGCACTCCAGCCAATTCTTGTGGTGCGACAGGCTCGGCGTCATGTGCACGGTGACGCCGGCCGGATCGAGCAGTTTTGGATCGCTGGCATCCAAGGGCTTCAACATCGTCGGCTTTGCGGTGGGGTCGCTGGCCGTCGCCGCTTCCGCTCCGCGCGATACCCAGATCCACCCTTCGTCGCCAATGAACTTGATGCCGTTGGGAAGCTTGTCCGACACGGTCATGATCACCTTGCCAGGATACTCCAGCTCGATGTGATATGCGCCATGCACATTCCAGATCTTGTTCGTTGGAAACTCGCCCTTTCCCTCGATCCTGCTGGGGCCCGTGAGCTCCATGTTCATCCCCCAATGCGCCGTGTCGAAATGATGTGCGCCCCATCCCGTAATCATGCCGAGGCTGTAGTTCTCGTTGCGCAGCCAACCCGGCCGAGAGTTGACGTCTGGATTTCCATTCCTGTCAAGGCCCTGCGGATGCACACGCTGCTCGGTGTAGTACGCCAGTGGCGTGGGTCCAAGCCACATCTCGTAGTTGAACGCTGCAGGGACAGGCTGCTGCGGATTGTCCGGCGCCGTAGGGTCGATTGGGAGCCCAATCTCGACGCGGCGCAGGGTACCGACGCGTCCACTGCGAACGAGCTCCACGCCTTTACGGAATTGTTCGTTCGGACCCCAGGAGCGCTGCTGACTGCCCACCTGCAGAATTCGTCCAGTCTTTGCAACCATCGCGCGCAGTATCTGCCCCTCGGCGTGCGTCATCGTGAACGGCTTCTGCAGATAGATGTCCTTGCCCGCGAGCAGCGCCGTTAGCGCGACTTGCGCGTGCTGATGATCGGGAAGGCTGATCGACACTGCATCGATATCCGGTCGGGCGAGGAGCTCATGATAGTCCTGATAGGTGGCAACGTCAGGGCGCGCCCAGTCCTTCGATCTATAGAGTTCCGCGACGCGCTTCTTGCCGCTCTCCGCTCGACGCATGTCGAGGTCGCAGACCGCATGCACCTCCGCGAGATCGGAGCCGGCGATGCCGGGAAAGTCATGGGTCTGCCCGATGCGGCCACACCCGATGTGCCCCACTCGAATGCGATTGCTGGGCGCGGTGGCGCCGAACAGTCGCGCCGGGATGAACATCGGTGCGGAGAGCACACCAACGGCGAGTGCACTCTTCTGCACGAACTCTCGCCGTGAAATCGCGGCGGGCTTGTGAGAGTGGTCGGTCATGTAAATCCTCGACGGGAAGAGGGGGAGCGTCCGTGCGCAGCGATCAGATTGTCAGTTGAAATAACAAAACTGTCCATTGTACGCGACCCGCAACTGATGCGTTGCGCCTGCGCGACTCTGTCTCCTGTGCATTTCGACGCAATATGCGGTGCGAATTCGATTCTCGCGAGCGACCGCCGCCGCGTCGGCGACGCCACCCGACCTCCTGGCGACCGCGTCAGAACTCCCAGCTGAAACCGGCAACAGGGAGGCGGGGAAACTGCGAGTTTTCTCCCGAGTGGATGGTGACGTTCCGTCCGCGAACCAAAGGTTCCTTCCAGTAGCCGCGAGGGTTCTGGGAGTTGAACGCATTGTAGAGCTCACCGAAAATGGACACACGGCCACGCGCAGTGTCGAAGTAGCGCGTCCAGCGCACGTCCAGCCTCCGGTAACTCGGCAAGCGCCCAGAGTTCAACTCGCCCGGAGCCCATCTCGGGAATATCACAAATTGCGATGCCGTGTTGACGAGCGTATCGATGGTCAGGATCGTCGGCGTGTACGGCCATCCCGAATGCCAGACGGCTCCGACGCTCAGTCGCCAACTGTTACTGGCGGGGTGGAGCGACCAATCGAGGTGGGCCGCGTGCCGTTGGTCGATGCCGCGGGGTACGATTCGTCCGTCAATGCTGTCCTGCGATGACGCGAGTACGTAGCTGGCGGACCAATCCATTCGCTGTGCCGCGCTCCGCGACAGCATAAACTCCAGCCCACGATCACGCCCCGCCGTCGGATCGATCCGCACGCGGTCAAACATCAACTCCGGCAGGAGGAACACATCCCCAGCGACACTCACGAACTCCGGACGCCGATGCGTGGTCAACCGCTCGTAGAGCTCGACGCGCGCCGTGACGCCGAAGGGCACCACCTGGTCGATCCCCATGACGCGCTGTTCGGCGCGTTCCGCTAGCGCAAACTGGTTGATGCCATCTTGCACCTGCAGGCCGAAGATCGCCTGCGACTGCGTGTACCTCCCCCACGCTGCCCGCAACGTCGTCCCTCCGAGTGGCTGCCATGAGACGTTGAGCCGAGGGCTCACGATCGATTCGTCAACGAGGGTACTCAAATCGTAGCGAACCCCGAGCTCGACAGCCACGTCCTTGGCTGGCTTCCATCGTGGCGCGATGTAGCCGCCAACCTTGGAACCGCGAGGTGCCGCAACCGCCGTCACCGAGTCATATGACTGACGAAGCAACCCCGCATCGTTGACGTCTGCATCGCGAATGTGGCCGGCGTAGTCATAACGTGCATTTTCTCGCTTCACGTTCGCGCCCCACTTTACGAGAAGCGATGGCGACGCGTCGAGCGACCAGTCCTGCCGGAGTGTCAAAGTGGTCAGAGCGCGTGCGTCGTCGACAAAACCGATCTGCACCCGATCCGAGACGAACTCTCCATTGCGGCGCCAGCGCAGCGCGCCAGCGGATGCCACCGATTCAACGCGGAGTCGCGGTCCGGGTTTGTCCTCCCAGGTGAGCCATACGTAGTTGCTCGCATAGCGGCTTCGGATACTCGGCTTGTCCTCCACGAGGTACTTGAAGTCGTCCAGCGCGCTCAGGACATGAATGGCGATTCGTCCGCCACTCTCGAGGTCGTACTGTGCCTTGCCGAACACGTCGTAGTACCGCGGCGCGTACTTGTCCGATACATCCGTGAGCTTCAGCGCGAGATCGAGGTAGCCGGGGCGGGCGGAAAACAACCAACCTCCCTTGCCATTCGCGAAGCCACCTTGGGACGTGATTCGTGCATTCATCAGGCTGATCCCGGTCGACGTTCGCACACGATCGGTGCGCGGGTCAACCGTCCGCATCGTGAAGACGCCGGTGAGCCGGTCGCCCTGATCGGCCGAGAAGCCACCGGTCGTCAACGAAGCGCTCCCCAAGGCCTGAATGTCGATGATCGAAAACGCGCCGCCCAGATCGCGCAGATGAAAGGGTTCCTGGAGTTCCAGGCCATCGAGCGAGACATACAACTCATCGCCGGACCCGCCGCGCACGTTGAACTTCGCGCTGAAATCTTCCGCCGAAACGCCGGGCAGCCGCGTGACTGCCCGATAGATGTCTTCCCCGATCTGCGGGACGGTCTCGAGCTGTTCACGCGTCATGCGCTGTGGTGCCGCAAGGCTTCCCTGAAGCAGCCCGAAATATCCGGGCGTCACGACCACCTCCGCGAGGGACACGGATGCACTCTGCATCGTCAGCGTCACCGAGCCTGCACCAAAGTCCTGCGGTACGCCAACGCGCGCACGCGCGACAGGCAGGTAGCCAATGCGCGTGACGCGAAGCGCATAGTCGCCAAAGGGCACGGTGCCCAAGGCAAAGCGCCCGCCCTCACGCGAGAACGTGGCGAAGCGGGTGCCCACAAGCTCGACGCGCGCACCCTCGACTGGTGCGCCTGTCGCCGAATCGACGACCGTGCCACCAACGGATGCCGCACGCACCGGCGCAGGTGGCCGCGTCTGGAGCACGATCAACCCGCTCGCCGATACCATGGCGTGCAGGGGTGTGCCGTCGAGTGCGCGCTCGAGCGCCTCCCGCACACTCATGTTTCGCGCGTGAAGCGTTACTGAGTAGTCGAGTCCGGGAAGCGAGTCGTCGAACGCTATGCCGATGCCGGCACGACTGGCAATCTGCTCCACAACGGTCCGAAGTCGTTCGCGCGTGACCCAGATGCTGACCGGGGTCTTCAGTGCCGCCACCGCTGTATCTCGGCCGATGGGAATGAACGCATCAGTGGATGATTGAGCGCACAGGAGTGCGGGTGCGCCAGACAACGCGAGCGCCAACCGCACGGTGTGGAGTACCTTCATTCGCCAAGCACGATCGAATGCCCATGCTGCGACCATCGAGTTCCCAGCGCGAACGCCAATGCGTCCATCACCTTGGGCAGCGGTTCGTCGCGGAAGCGCGCACGGACGCTTCGTTCCTTCAGTCTGACGTCAGCGATCACGACATCAACGTCGTATCGGCGTCCAAGGACGATGCCTGCGTCCGCGACGCTGAGCCCGTCGAGGACCAGC
The DNA here is from genome assembly GCA_039934235.1 of bacterium. GTDB lineage: Bacteria > Gemmatimonadota > Gemmatimonadetes > Gemmatimonadales > Gemmatimonadaceae > AG11. Next base: position 9,076 of record JBDTMO010000030.1, read on the forward strand.
ACACCGTGAGTCCACCCGAACCAGCGTTCGAGATCAACTCCCGATTCGACGGCCTTCCCGCCGTTGGCCGACAAGCGGGCGAGTTGCCCAGCACCAACCACTGCGCTGTCGCCGCGCGATGTCGCGCTCCATAGCATCGCACGCCCTTCCTCCACGGCCACTTCGACCCGTGCCGCTTCGGGATACGCACGTACGACGAATCGCGTTCCGAGGTCTTCGACGATGACGGAGTGAGCATGCACACGAAATGGACGCGCGGCATCGTGGACGACGCTGAAATACCCCTCCCCGTCCAGTTCGACGTCGCGCGCCACAGCGCCATAGGCGGACGCATACCGCAGCCGGCTGCCGGCGTTAAGGCGCACGACGGTCCCATCGTTGAGCGTCACAATGGTCTGCTGTCCGCGCGCCGCGACGACTTCGATGGGCGCACCGGCATTGTCTTGCCCAGCAAAACGGTGAGCAGCCAATCGCGTCACGGCAAACAACGCTGCAGCGGCGACAGCCGTTGCGCCCACCAACTGGCTGCGGCGTCGCCAGTGTGTAATGGGTGCAAGCCGACCACTTCGTTCCCGCTCAGGAGCAAGCTGCGGCGTTAGGCGTCGCCATGCCGAATCGACGTCCCACGTCGCTTCGCCCTCGGGTCGGCGCTGCGCCAGCGCCTCGAGCAATTCGGCCCGCCGCGCATCCTCGCGGATCCATCGCTCGACCACAGCGTCATCTTCCGCGGAAGACGCTCGCGCTAGATGTCGGTCGAGAATGCGCCAGTCGATGGAATCCGGCAGGTGAGCCTCGTGGTGGTCGTCGCTTCTCCCTACAATCGAGCGACGAAAAACCCCACAGCCTCTCGAGCGCTAGTCGCCAAGATCTTCCATGCGCGCGCGCAGTGCCCGCACCCCTCGGCCAAGCTGGTTTTCCACGCCCTTGACCGAGATCTCCATGATCGCCGCGATCTCAGCGTAGCTCAGCTGCTCTCGCCAGCGCAGCAGCATCACGAGCCGGCAGCGCTCGGGCAGGCCAGCCAACAACGCGTCGAGTGTCGCGCGGAGATCGCGAGCAGCGAACAGCTCATCTGGGCGAAGGGGCATTGGGTGCAGCGTCCGCACACTCGGCGCCGCCTCTTCGAGCTCCCAGTCGCGCTCGACGACCTGTCGCTTTCGCACGTTGAGCGCCCGATTGCGCACGGCAGCGAACAGGTACGCCCGCACGCCGAACCGCGGATTCCACGTCGCGCGGTGTTCCCACAAATCTGCGAAAAGCTGCTGGACCAGGTCCTCCGACGCCGCGCGATCGTGCAGGTAGCGATCGGCAAAACCGCAAAGCGGCGCGAACTCCATACGAAAGAATCGCTCGAATTCGCTGACCTCCCCAGACTGAATGCGCGCGACTAAATCAGCGTCGCGCGGACTCGTCGATTGAAGCGGGTCCTTGGGGCGTCCGCGCTCGCGCAACGTGCCTATTTGTCACGCAGCGGAGCCATAGAACCTCGCGCGCACCGCCCAGAGTTCGGGGAAGAACTTCTGGTCAATCGTTCTGGCCAGATACTTGGCGCCGAGCGTTCCACCCGTTCCACCCGTGAGCGGACCGAGCACGCGCTCCACCAACTGCACGTGCTTGAAGCGCCACTGTCCAAACTGCTGCTCGTACTCCAGCAGTGACTCCGCGAGGAAAAACAACGTCGTCGGGCGTTCGCCAACGTACAACTGCTCGAGGTCAATTGCTTTCGCACGCAAAAGATCGAGAAAGAACTCCTGCAGCGGTGGACGAGAGAGCGCCTTCTCCACGATCTCTGGAATTGGTCCGTGTTCGCGAAGCACATTGATGAAGTGTGTCTCGCGGAGGCCAGACGTAGCTTCAATCGCGCGAAACTGCGCACTCTGCGAACCACTCGACGTGCCAAGATGCTGGCGGAATTCCGCGAAGTGCTGTGGCGGAAGCGTTTCGAGCGCCGAGAGTTGCGAGGACACAATTCGCATGAGCGCATTGATGCGTCCCATGCGAAACAGCGCAAATTCGGGCTCGTGCTGAGTGAACGCATCGATGAGCAGGTCGAGTTCGTGGAGGATCTCCTTGAACCAAAGTTCGCTCGCCTGATGCACAACGATGAATAGCAACTCGTCAGGATGCGCGGAGCGCGGCCGCTGCAATGTGAGCAGCTCGTCCAGCGCGAGATACGAGGGATACGTGACTTCGCCGGCGTCGTCGCTCAAAATGTCGAAACCTCGAGCGCGCCGAGATCGTCCACGCGCATCATTTCTGTGGTGAAGAACGGCTCGCCGTACTGCGTACGAATGAGTGATCCGTAGGTGGCGGCGTAATGCGTGACGACATCGTACAGTGATTCGCCGGTGGGATACACCTCACCCGCCTGTGTCGCGCCATCGAACTGCGACGCATAGCAGCGAATCGCGTTCATCTTCTGCTCGAACTCGGCGCTGATGTCCACGACGAAGGTCGGTCGAATGAAATCCTGACGGTATGCCAGTGTGTGAATGATTTTGTGAGGCCGGTGCTTGGGCACGTCGGGCGCCACTTTCGCGAGCCCGGCGACGAAGCACGCGTCGCGCACGAGCTGCGCGGTGACGCGATGATCCGGATGCCGGCCCTCGAGTGCGGGTGCAATCACAATGCGTGGCGCAAAACGACGAATGGCGCGGGCAAGAACCTCACGCGTCGCAGGCGTGTTCTCGATTCCGGCGTCTGGAAAGCCGAGCGTCTCGCGCGCGCTCACACGGAGAATGCCGGCCGCCTTGTCCGCCTCGGCCCTTCGGAGCTCTGCAGATCCCCGCGTTCCCATCTCGCCCTGCGTGAGATCCAGGATTGCGGTTCGTTGTCCCAGCTTGGCCGCCTTGATGAGCGAGCCACCGCACGTGAGCTCCACGTCGTCGCGATGGGCGGCGATGGCGAGAATGTGGACCGCTGCGCTGTGGGGCATGCGCAGAAATATAGGCTGCGCGAGGGGATGTGAGGCGGTCCACGGATGATGACGTGATGGCGACTCTAAAGCCGTAGTCGTCCAATTCCGTCCTTATTCCTCACTCGTAACGAAGCGCCACCACCGGATCCATCTTCGCCGCACGCATTGCTGGAAGCATCCCGAAAATCACACCCGTAACGGCGCTGATCCCGAGCGCTGCCGCCACGCTGCCCCATGAGGTCGACGCGGGAATAGACGGCCACGCGGTACGCACACCGATGGCCACGAGAATTCCGAGCACCAGGCCAACCGATGCGCCAATTCCAGTAAGTGTCACCGCTTCGACCAGAAACTGCCAGAGGATGGTCCATCTCGTGGCACCCAACGCCTTGCGGACGCCGATTTCGCGCGTGCGCTCAGTGACCGAGATCATCATGATGGCGATGACGCCCACGCCGCCGACCAGCAGGCCCACTGACGATAGCGCCAACCCGACAACGAAGAACGTTCCGAATAGCTTGTTGTAGATCGCCCAGAGGCGGTCCTGGGTGACGATATCGAAGTTGTTGGGCTGATTGGGGCGCAGGCCGCGATGACCGCGCAACGCAGCGGTGACGTCGTCAACCGCATCCTCGACCGTGACACCGCTCAGCGGCTTGACGATGAGGTTGTTGCCGCGCATCCAGAGATTGAGATGTCGCCGCGCCGACTCGAAAGGCACGATGGCCTTCGGCGAGTCACCACCCCCAGCCGACGTGGGCGTGCCCATCGGACTCGCCGTGTAGTGGTAGAACCCAATCACCTTGAACTGCACGCCGTCGATCAGGATCTCCTTGTCGATCGGATCGGAGGTACCGAACAGCGTCTCCGCCATCTTGTCGTTCACAAGCACGACCCTGGCACCGGCAGCATTCTCCGCGTACGTGAAGTTGCGCCCCGGATAGATGTCGCCGCCGTCGACTTCGGTCCAATTGGGAGTGTAGACCTCCATTCCCGCGTTCATGACCTTGTCCTTGTACTTGAACTTGGCGCCGGTGCCGACGTGTGATGTCACCGCCCGGATCGAGGAAAGCCGCTCCAACGCGGCCACTTCGTCGAGCGTGATGGCCGGGTTGCGACGTTCGGGACACGTTTCCACAGTGCCGTCGCACGAATTGAAACCGCCGATTGGCCGGCGATACACGTAGAACGACGTTGGCCCGGCGGCTTCCAGGTCTCGGCGGAACGATTCGTTGATGCCACGCACCACGGACGACATCGCAACGACGACGAAGACGCCAAGCGCGACACCCATGATGGTGAGGCCGGCGCGTGCCTTGTTGGATCGCAACGCTTCAAGCGCGATCGTGACGCCCTCGAAGATCTGCGCAAATGGATTGAGGAAGCGTCTCATCTCACTCCTGGCGCAATGCGTCGATTGGGTCGAGCCGCGAAGCTTTTCGCGCTGGCATCACGCCTGACACGATGCCCACGACGGTGCCGAGGAGCGTCGCGGCGACGAGTGACCACGGCGCGATGGCCGCGGGGAGCGGCGTATTCCACGAAATGATATCCGCACCGAGAATGCCGAGTGCGATGCCCAGTAGCGCACCCAGTGTGCTGAGGGTCGCCGCCTCAACGAGGAATTGGCGCAGGATGTCCTTGCGGCGCGCACCCAGCGCCTTCCTGATTCCGATTTCTCGCGTTCGCTCCGCGACCGCAACGAGCATGATGTTCATGATTACCATTCCGCCCACGATGAGCCCAATCGCGGGAAGCGCAGTACCGGCAATCGTCATCACGCTCTCGATCTGCTTGAACGATTGCAGCGCGGACTCGGACGTCTCCATCACGAAATTGTCCTTCGTGGCCGGGCGAAGGCCGCGATAGCCGCGCAGTACTTCGCGCACAGTCTCCATCGCGTCGCGCATCATCAGGTCGTTCGGCGCTTGCACCATCAGCCCATCGATGTCGCCGCGCGGATTGGTAAGGCGGTGCAGGGGAGAATTGAAGGGCGCAAACGCCGTCTTGTCGAGCGACTGCCCGAAGAGGCTGCCCTGATGCTCGATGACGCCGATGACCTGGTAGGGAATGCCGCCGAGTCGCAAGTCGCGGCCAATTGGATTCAGTCCGGGGAAGAAGAATGACGCAACCTCATCACCAATGACGATGACCGGGTTGCCGAGTTCCGCTTCCTGCTGCGTGAAGATTCGCCCGCTGGAGAGATCGTATTTCTTAATGGTGAAATAGTCGCCCTCCACCGCGTGGGCCTCGACCTGGCGAGGGCGCGAATAGATGCTGGTGGCCCAGAGCGTTTCCTGGCTCTCGACCGCGTAGTGCGTTCCAGTTGGAAGCGCATTGCGCACGAGGGCAATGTCACGGTGATACACCCGTGGTCGCCGTTGCCACTCCTGCCATTCTTCTTCCGTGGTGTTGTTCCCGAACCACGGATATCGCCGCAGCGTGAAGGTATTTGCGCCGAGCATTCGCCCGGCAAAATCCTCCTCCACGTACTTGCTCATCCCCGTGACGATCGACACCACGGCAATGAGAAACATGACGCCGATCATCACGCCAAGAAGCGTGAAGAAGCTCTTCAGCTTCTGCACGCGGATCTGCTGGAGTGCGAGAATGATGGCTTCGTAGAATGGCATGCGTGAGCGCCGCCGGGGAAAGGTGTGTGGCCACCTACGGCGGTGTCGGCTGGAAAGTGTCAGAACGCGGACGTACCATTGCGGCACCCGCAGCAGCCCTTCAATGGCCGTCGCCGCAATGCGTGTTTCACGTCTCGCCGCACCGCAGTCCTTCTATTTCGGCGCCGTCCGCCAACAGCGCGCTTGACCGCTGGCGCGCTGCCTATTCGTAACGGAGAGCTGTCACAGGATCGAGCCGCGCGGCTCGCGCCGCTGGCAGCATGCCGAACAAGACGCCCGTAAACGCGCTCGTCATCAACGCGGCGACGACGGCCAACGGAGGGACACTCGCGGCAATTGGCGTCGTGGACTTGATGAGAAGCGCCACCGCCATGCCGAGCAACAGGCCAATGATCGCGCCTATTCCCGTGAGCGTGACGGCTTCGACGAGAAACTGCCAGAGAATTGTGCCCTTCGTTGCGCCAAGCGCCTTGCGAACACCGATTTCGCGCGTGCGCTCGGTCACCGAGATCATCATGATCGCGATAACGCCAACGCCACCAACGATCAGCCCCACGGCCGACAGCACGACCATCACGAGGAAGAAGGCGCCGAACACCTTGTTGTAAATGTCGAAGAGCTGGTCCTGCGTGATGATGGCAAAGCTGTTTTCGCTACCAGGACGGAGGCCGCGGCGCGCGCGCATTGTCGCGATCACATCATCGATCGCTTCCGCACGTTGCACACCGGCGGCGGGAATGACCGCGATGCCAATGTCGTTCATCCGCGCCTTCAATGCCTTTCGGGCGGCCTCGATGGAGATGATGATCCGGCCCTTGTTTCCGCCCGACAGGAAGCTCGCCTCGTAGTGGTAGATCCCAAGCACCCTGAAAGGTTGTCCCGCGATCTCGAATGTCTTGTCGAGCGGGTCGGAGTCACCGAACAGCTGCGTAGCCAGCACGTCGTTGATCACGGCAACGCGATCGCCCGCTGTCGCCTCTGCGGCAGTGAAGTTCCGCCCCGGATAGATATCGCCGCCGCCATCGATCTGCTGCCAGTTGCCTGTGAAGCCGCTGATCTGGATGCCGGTAGGGCGCTTGTCCTTGTATGACACCGACATGCCCATGTCGATGCGAGCACCTGCCGTTCGCACCGTGGGCAACCGATTGATCGCGTCCATGTCGGTTAGCGTCAACGGCGGATTGCGGAACCACTTGCAGGTTTCATCCGTGCCGTCGCACGCCTCGAACGAGATTGGAAAGCGCGAAACGAAGAACGTCGTCGGCCCAGTGCTCTCGAGGTCTTTTGCGACGCTGTTGTTGATGCCATGAATCGCCGCGGAAATCACGACGACGACGAAGACGCCGACGGCGATGCCCAGAATGGTCAGCCCAGCACGCACCTTGTTGGCCTTGATGGAATCGAGAGCGATCGTGACGCCCTCACCCATGCCAAACAGTCGCTGCGAAAGAACGGACATCTGCTACTCCTGCCGCAGGGCTGCAATGGGATCGAGCCGCGATGCGCGACTCGCCGGGTACACCCCCGCGATGATGCCGACGCCGGCACCAATCGAGATGCCGACTACCACCGACCAGAGCTCGACGGCGGCTGGAAGCGGTGTAAGCGCTGCGATGAGTTTCGCGAACGCGAATCCGGTTGCAACACCAAGTGCTGCACCCACGGTACTGAGTGTCGCGCTTTCGACGAGAAATTGGGACATGATGTCGCGACGTTTCGCACCAAGCGCCTTCCGAATACCGATTTCGCGCGTGCGCTCGGCAACAGCGACGAGCATGATGTTCATGATGACGATCGCCCCGACGACGAGACCGATTGCGGGAAGTGCGACGCCGGCCATGACCAGATAACCCTTGATCTTGTTCCAGAACTCGAGTGCGGAATCCGAGGTCTCGAGCTCGAAATTGTCCTTCTGGTTCGGGCGCAGGCCGTGTCGCGCGCGCATGACCTGGCGAACCGCCTCCATCGTCTCGAGCATGCCCTCGCGACTCGGCGTCTGGATCATGATCGCGTCGATGACGCCGTGCGCGTTGACA
>JBDTMO010000031.1:0-16646 GCA_039934235.1 bacterium
ACGACGGGAGTGTTCCATGCGCTTCACTTCTAGTCGCCATCTACGGTTGATCGCCTGCTCGGCCGCATTGCTCGTCGCCTGCGACAAATCTGTTGGGCCGTTCGAGGTGCTTCCCCCACTCGAGCCGGCGAGTCTCGATCCGACCGCAGGAACGTGGAAGATGATTGCGCTCACCGGCGCGACTCAGGTCGCTGTTGCGGCGCCAACGGCTATTTCGTCGACGGCGTACATCGCGGAGCTCGATGCGATCAAGGCGTCTCAAGCGAGCCTTACGGACGAGCAGCGGAAGGCCATTGCGTACTGGAGCGGCGGCGGTGTGATGCGCTGGAACCAGATCCTGCGCGAGCTGGTGGCGCGCTACAACCTTCCGCCTGCTCCGAAGGACGAAGGGGGCTATCCCGTTCCTGATGCCGACAATCCGTTTGGCGATCCGAATTTTCCGTTCGCCAATCCCGTCTATGCGGCGCGTGCGTACAGCTATGTGAGTGCCGCCCAGTACGATGCGCTGAAGTCGGCGTGGTTCTACAAGTACCAGTACAACAGGTTGTCTCCTGCCAGGAATGACCACGGTATCACCGCACTGATGCCGGTGTCGGACATTCCGTCGTATCCGTCGGAAGACGCTGTGCTCTCGGGAGTGACTGTCGAGATGCTGAAGTCGCTCTTTCCGGCGGCGATTGCGGAGGTGACGTTGAAGGCAGCTGAACAGCGCAATGCTGCGATCTGGTCGGGCAAGGCTTCTGCGAGCGACGTGGCTGCGGGACTCGCATTGGGGAAGGGCGTCGCGACGTTCTTTCTTGCGAGGGCTGGGGCGGATGGGATGAAGACGGCCGGCGGGTCACCGACGCAGTGGCAATCGTTGGCTGACGCGGCGACGACGCGGGGACAGGTTGCGTGGACGAGCCGGGAGTTGCCGGCGCGTCCACCGATGCTGCCGTTGTTTGGTCAGGTGAAGGCGTGGATGATGACGCCCACCGACATCGAGGCACAGCGTCCTGGGCCGCCTCCTTCGACCAGTTCGCAGCAAATGAAGGACGACCTCGCGGAGGTGAAGCGCACCGTCGACCAGCTCACCACCGAGCAGCTTGCGATCGCGCAGAAGTGGAACGACGGCGCCGGGACGTACTCGCCGCCGGGGCATTGGAATGACATCGCGCTGGAGTACGTGCGTGACGCGAAGATGAGCGAGGTACGTGCGGCTCGGGTGTTTGCGTTGCTGAACATCGCGATGCACGATGCGGGGGTGGGTTGCTGGGAGGCCAAGTACTTTTATTTCAATCCGCGGCCATCACAGCTGGATCCAAGTATCAAGACGAAGATCGGCGTTCCGAATTTTCCGTCGTACACGTCGGGGCATTCCACGTTTTCGGCGGCGGCCGCGACGGTGCTATCGGACATATTTCCGAGTGGCGCGTCGAGCTTTGCCGCCATGCGCGACGAAGCGGGGATTTCGAGGCTCTACGGCGGGATTCACTATCGGAGCGACATCGAAGCCGGGAAGTCGCATGGCAATCGGATCGCGGCATTCACGTTGAGCTTCGCACATAGTGACGGCGCCCCTTAGGGGGTTGCGGTAAGCACGTCGTCAATCGGTACTACTTCACGCTGATGAGTCAGGAGGATACATGTCCATTTCGACGCCCGGTGTTCAACCCATTGCCGGACGGCCCTTCGAAGGCTTCCAGCAGATGCTCAACTCACGCTGGCACAAGGCCGCGTTGCTGAGCTTCATGGCCGTTGTGCTGTTCCACTGGCTCGAGCACATCGTGCAGGCGTATCAGTTTTTCGTGTTGCACTGGACGCGCGCGATGTCGATGGGGTTGCTGGGGATGTACAACCCGTGGCTGATGAAGTCCGAGGTGCTGCACTACGGATTCGCGCTCGTGATGCTGATCGGATTGTGGGTGCTCCGAAAGGGGTTTACGGAGACGTCGTATACCTGGTGGATGGTCTCTTTCTGGATTCAGTTCTGGCATCACATCGAGCACTTCATCCTGTTCTATCAAGCACAGACTGGAGTGTTCTGGTTCGGCGGCAGTGTGCCGACGAGCATTGGCCAGATCTGGATTCCGCGAATCGAGCTGCACCTGATTTACAACATGTTGGTGTTCATCCCGATGGTGGGAGCGATGTACTACCACATGTACCCACCCGCGCGCGACCTGGTGCGCGCGACGTGCACGTGCGCGAGGCATCGGGCGTCGGCGGCGTTGGCGTAGGGATTGTCATCCCGCAGGAGCGAGCGCAGCGAGCGAGTGTGTCGGGATCTCCCCGATGATCTCGCGAAGCAGGCCGAGGTTGGAAGAATAGCAGATCCCGACATTCGCTCCGCTCATGCGGGATGACATATCACGATAGCAGTGCGCAACAGGTGCAGATCCTTCGACTCGCTTCGCTCGCTCAGGATGACAAAAGATCTCAGCGCTTGCGCAGGAGGGCAAAAGATCTCAGCGCTCGCTCAGGATGACAAATTAGCGGCTCCGAGTGGCCGTTCCGATAAGCTGCGGCAGCTTCGTCGAACCAAAGTTTACATTGTGCTCACTGTCGAACACGAGGTGCTCACCGTCAAAGCGGAACGTGAGCATCGAGTAGAACGGCGTTTCTGGCGCGACGAGCTTTAGCGTAAACACGCTGTCAGCGGTCAAGGCGCCGCTTGCCGCGATTGGAGTGTCCGACGGAACACTCAGCAGCGTATTGATGCCGTTGGTGAAGCCCGTGCGACTCTTCACCCACGAGCCAAGACCAATTGGCGTCCGGATTTCTCCCGTGCCGGTGCGCACAAGGATCGCGGGCGCGCCCGATGCAAAGTCGAGCGCAATGGCGCGAATGCCGCGCGCGTTGTCCGGCAGCTCATACCATTGCTTCGAAACCTTCGACGCGAGCGCAGCGCTCGGCCGCCCGGAAGGCACTCGAACTGTCAGCGCCGAGAGCGTGGCCTTGAGCGTGCGCTGTGACGCGATGTCCTCGGGCAGCGCGCGCTTGGACATCGCGGGTAAGAGCCTGGTCCACACGAGGTTCATCACCGACTGCATGTCACGGACGCCGCTCGTAATGGCGACCACGGCGTCCTCGTCGGGGAGAATGAGCATGTACTGCCCGAACGCGCCGTCACCACGGAAGCCATGACGGGAGCGCCAGAACTGGTAGCCATATCCTTGATCCCAGTCGCTGGTTGGTGCCGAGCCGTTGGCGGTCTGCCGAGACGTGGCTTCAGCGACCCACGCTGCGGGGATGAGCTGCTTGCCGTTCCAAACGCCGTGTTGCAGGTACAGCTGGCCCATGCGCGCGATGTCCTCGGTGCGGGCCATGAGTCCGAATGCGCCAAGGGATACGCCCTGCGGACTTGCCAGCCACGAAGGATTCTCGATGCCGAGTGGGTCGAACAAGCGCGGACGCAGGTAGTCGAGCACCGTCATGCCGGTGACCTTCTGCGTAATCGCCGACAGCATGTACGTCGCCGGCGAGTTGTAAAGAAAATGTGTGCCCGGCTTAAACGGAACGGGGTGCGCCAGGAAGGTCTTGGTAAGCCGTTCGGTGGTCGCGCCGGGTGCGCCTGACCACAGCGCTGCTTCCGTCTCGTGCCCCGCCGACATCCGCAGGAGGTCGCGCACACGCATCGCGCGCAGATTGGCGGACGGTTGCGCCGGTGCGTCTTCCGGAAAGAATTTCAGCACCTCGTCGTCGAGGCTGAGCTTTCCGTCGGCAATGGCGAGGCCGACCGCCGTCGATGTAAAGCTCTTGCTCAGTGAGTAGAAAATGTGTGGCGACTTCGCGTCGTACGGCCCCCACCAGCCTTCGGCGACGACGTGTCCGTGCCGTACGAGCATGAAGCTGTTCATCATGTCGATGCCGCTGTCTGCGGCCTGGACGAACGAGAGGATGCCAGCCGACGAAACTCCTTCGTGCTCTGGCGTGCTGCGCGGCAACTGCGCGGAGAGTCTGGCCGAAATGGCCAGGGCGAGCACGAGGAGTAGCGCGCGTGCGTTCATTGTTCTTGCCTGGAATGGAGAGAACTGCTCACGATGCTACGGAATGTCCCGGACGATTCGAAAGCCAACGTCGAAGCCGCTGCCTGGTCCGCCCGCGTGTGTCGACCAGGTCGCGTTCTTGACGTCGGACACGAAGGAGCCGCCCTTGAGGACGTGCGTCTGTCGTCCAGCGCGCAGCGAAGGACCTGTGCGCGGACGCAACGAATCTGCGAAGAGCTTCTCGTTGTAAACGTCGTTCACCCACTCCCACACGTTGCCCAGCATGTCGTACAGCTCCCACGCATTCGGCTTCTTGAGGCCAACAGGATGCGTGGTTCCCAGATCGACGTCCTGTTCCCACGCGCTCGCACGAATGTCGTCCCAACTGGGTTCCCCAGTGTTGCCGGCGCGAGCGGCGTACTCCCACTCGAATTCAGTCGGCAGCCGATACCGCGCGCTCACGTCGAGCGTGTTGAGCGTGCGGACGAACGCTTGCGCATCGGCCCACGTGACATTGTCGACAGGATGACGATCGGCATCGTCATGCAGCTTGGCACCCTGAAAGACGGATGGGTTGGTGCCCATCACTCGCGTCCACTCGCCCTGCGTGACCTCGAACTTGCCGATGTAATACGGGCGAAGGATCGTCACTGTAAAGCCAGGCGCTGCGTCGCGCTTTGCCATCTGCTCGCAACGCGCGAAATCCGCTGGCGCCCATCGCGGATGCGCACTGGCCGCATCAGCGCGTGGACACGCAGGCTGAAACCTGCCAACGAGCATTGAACCGGGGGCGATGCGTACGAACTCCATGCCGATGGTGTTTGTCAGCATGGCCGGATGGTTCGCTTGCGCCATGAGCGTTCGCGATCCGGGCGCAACTGCGCAGGTCGCGACCACGAGCGCCGTCGCGACACAAGCCTTCACCGAGGCAACTCCCTGATCGCGACGTTGCGAAAGCGATGCGCGGCGCCAGGCCTCCACGAGTCGCTCATGTCGAACGAATCGGCGACAGGCCCATATGTCGAGGTCCAGTGCGCCTGTAGCGCGATCATGCCGTCCGTACGTCCACCAATGAGGTCGTTGCGTCCCATCTGTGCGTCGTAGATCTGCGCGTCGTTGATCCAGAGCGTCACGTGCGGGACGTCGCCCTCGACGCGCAGACGCATTGCGTTCCAGTCGTTCGGCCGCCACACGGACTGAACGCCTGTCGCCCGTACAGGCGTGCTGACCTGCATCATTTCGCCGAACAAGCTACCCGTCCCGCCCGCACCGCCGCCTTCGAGCTCCACCTGATACGCCGATCCTCCTTCCGACGACCGGAAGAAGACGCCGCCATTGGTTCCAGAGTCGGGTTTCGTTTCGAGATACAACTCGAAGTTCTTGAACACGCGATCGGTCATCAGCAGGCCGCCCTGACCAAACGGCCGTTGCGTCAACACGATCGCGCGCGCTTCCACATGCGCATCGGGCGTCGTTCCATGATGCGTTGTGCGACTCACATGCCATCCTGCGAGATCGCGCCCGTTGAAGAGCGGTGTGAAACCACTCGGGATCGCGCCGATCTTCGGAAGCGGAATGAACTCGAGACCAGTGAGCAGCAGGAGGTCGTCGTCAGCACGCGCATCGTCATTCGTGAACACGAAGTAGACGTCGTGCACGCCACTCGCCCCGTCGAGCTTCACCAGCGCGGGCTTCTCGAGTTTGTCACCGAGTACGACGGGATCAGCCTTTGCGGCCGGTGGGACGATCCTTACGGGAGCGCCTGCGAGCGGACCATTTGCCGAATCGAGGTGCACGGTAACGGTGGCGCCCTTGAAGTGCGACCAGGTGTAAAAGCGCGTCAACGCGCCGACGCCAATCGTTCCGATGCCGTTGAGATCGATGCCGCGAAAAGCCAGATGCGCTCCGCTGCGGCGAATGACAAATCCGGGGTCGCCCTTGGAAAGGTTGTATGTGATGCCGGACGAGATGCTGTCCGCTGACTCTGGCGGGAGCAGCGGATGACGCAGCAGGACAGCGCTACTCGACGTGATGGGAGCGACGCCGTTGGCGCCTTTGTCGGTGTAGCTGGCGCGCAAGACATACGATCCATGCTGCGATACTGTCTTCGTCGAGTCCCATTGCGTCGGTACTCGTCGTTCGACCGTTGTATAGCTGCCAGCACGTGGCAATGGCTGCGGACGCGCCGCGGTGTTTGAGACGCTCAGCACGTACTGCGCAAGTGTGGACGCGTCTACGGTAGTGAGGGACGGATGTGGCGGCATGACGACCTCGCCCCATACGCCCTTGCCGCCTGTGATGATCTTCAACGCGAGCTTGTCGACCACATCCTGGCCGGCATAACGCTGGGCCACTTCCTTGAACGGCGGACCAACGAGGCGTGTGTCGAGCCGGTGGCACGACAGGCAATCGCTTCGCGCGATGATCGCGTGCGCGCGCAGGTGACGCATGGACGCATCGGGGCTCAAGTCGCGCGCCGTCGCGACTTCCTTGGGCGTTATTCCGGACGGCACGTAGTCCGCGGTGACGACCACACGGTTGCCTAACGCACCGCCGTCTTCGCGATCCGCAGCACTGACGCGATAGCTGACGGATCCGCCTGGGAAGTAGAACGACCGATTGCCTCGCGTGATGTCGAGCTTAACGGTTGGCGGCTCGTTCCCCGCAACCAGCCGCACGCTGTCGCGCGACGACGCTCCGGCACGATCGGTGACGGTGAGCACTGCCTGATAGACTCCTGGTGCAGAGAGCGTGGCAACTGGATTGGCCGCTGTGAATTCTCGTATCGGGCCGTTTTGTGGCTTCAGCGTCCAACGATAGCGCAGTGGGTCGCCGTCGTAATCGACCGTGCCTCGCGACGAGAGCGCAACGCGCAACGGCGTGGCGCCCGCCACGCGATTCGCCGACGCAATGACTTTAGGCGGGCGATTGCCCGCATTATACTCGACCCTCGACAACCGGCCCTCGTGGCCCGGCGCATACTCGAGTACATAGAGATCGCCGTTGGGGCCAAAGTCCATGTCGATGGGCGACGTGTACTTCTCGTCCGGAAGAAAGCGCTCCATCGAGACGACCTTCGTGTGGTCGTCGTTCATGGTCGCCACCATGATCCACGTGCGGATGAAGTCGACGACGAACCACTTGCCCTCGTAGTAGTCAGGAAATCGCCGAGTGGCGGTGGCGAAGTTCGACGCGTGGAAGATTGGCCCTCCGACGGCGCAGCGTCCGCCGCTGCCGAGCTGCGGCCATTCGTCGGACACGCCGTACGGATACGCCAGCACCGCCGGACGCGCCGGCGGAAGGTCGCGGAGTCCGCTGTTGTTCGGCGACAGATTTACCGGATGGGCTGGGTCCATCGGAGCGCCGAACGTCTTGGGCGGACCATACGCGACGGTGTTGTAACTGCGGCCGGCGCCGATGAAGAACGGCCAGCCGTAATTGCCCGGATTCGCGGCGACATTGAATTCGTCGTACCCCTTTGGCCCGATGCCCGCGGAGTCGACGCCAGCATCCGGCCCGACTTCTCCCCAATGCAGAAAACCATTCTTCGAGTCGATGCTCACCCGCCACGGATTGCGGTTGCCCATCGTGTAGATCTCGGGCTTGGCGTTCGGCGTTCCTGCTGGAAAGAGGTTGCCGGCGGGAATGGTGTAGCGGCCATTTGCCTCCGGATGAATGCGCAGGATCTTGCCGCGAAAGTCATTCGTGTTCGCCGACGTACGCTGCGCGTCTTGCCCCTTGCCGCCGTCGTTCGTCCAGTGAATCGGGTTGTATTGCGTCGCTTCTGAATTATCGCCGGTCGTGAGGTAGAGATTCCCTTGCGTGTCCCACGTCATGCCGCCGCCAAAGTGCGACGCCACCTCGTACGGCCAATGCAGCAGCACAACCTCCGACGACAGATCGATGCTGTCACGCGCGGACAGCGTAAAGCGAGACAATCGCATCTCGCTTGGTGTGGCTGGCGTAGAGTAGTAAAGAAAAAGCTGGCGTGTTGTCTCGAAGTTGCGATCGAGCAGGAGGCCGATGAGACCCGCCTCTCCAACGAGCGCGATGGGAATCTTGCCGAGGACGTCGAGCCGACCCGCCTGCTCGTCGTAGCGCTTCACGGCGCCCTTGCGCTCGATGAAATAGACTCGGCCTGATTTATCGAATTCCATCTCGATCGGTTCGTCGAGCCCTTCGACGACAACCTTGCGCGCGAAGCGATTCTGTTCGGGCGGTGCGGCGGGAGTGCGCGCTTGTGCGCGTGCTTCGGACGGGAGGAGCGTGGAGGCCGCGCAGACGAGCGACACCAGACCTCGGAACGCGCAAGGACGGATCATGGCACCGACGCCTCTTTCAGTCGTTGATTGTCGCGCAATGCCGCCGATCTCAGGTCGAGCCATTTGGCAACCGGTCCCACCAGCCAGAGCGCGAGTAGCGCCGGCGCTGCGTTGAATGCTGTCGGCAGTGGCCATCCCTGGTCGGACGCAAATCGAATGAGTGCCTCCGCCACAGCGATCAGCACGGCCACGAAGATCTGCTTCTGCCTGCCACGCACGACGGTGCGCGGATCCGTGATCATGAAGAAGAGGAACAGCTGATACATCGGCCCGGTGAGCGGCGCAATTTCCGGCAACACGGCCTGACCAGCGGCTGACGCGCGCACAGAGTTCAGCAGCAGGAAGCTTGCGACATACGTCAGCGTAATGTGAAGCACACCGACTCGCTTCGCGATGATCAGGCCGAAGATCCAGATCACCACATTGGTGGTGACGTCGTTGCCGAACTGGTGACTGAGCACCGACACGTGCGCGGGCGCCAGCAGCAACAGCGCGCAAATCGCGAAGTTGGTGGGATTCCAGAGATGGTTGTCGCGATAACGCACGACGTACTTCGACGCGATCGCGAGAAAGCCGCCGAGGACGAATGGCCAGATCGCGCCGCCTTGGGGCTTGGTGAGCAAGGTGAGGCTGATCCCGCTGATGTACGCGCTCAAGAGGTTTACGACTTTCCCGCGATCGAACCAGGAGAGCAGCGCTTCCGTCGCCGTACACACCGCGAGCGCGAGGAACAGCCGCTCATAGCCGCCCACCATGTGGTAGCGGAACTGCGCGGTCACGAGCACCAGCGTAATGAGCAGGGCAATGAGATAGCGCGAGTCGATCGTGCTCGCGCGCTGCCAAAGGGACGTATGCGCAGTACGCTCTACGGGTGTCACGCGCGTCGCGTCGCTCATGCGATCACCGGCTTGGCTCGGTGACGGTGACGAAGCCGTCGATGCGAGGGCGAAGCAGGATCTGCTTCGCTCCGGATGGCCACTGGATGATCACGCGATCGACCCACTCGTGTGCGCCGATGCCGAAGTGCGGCCGCCGCTCGTTCTGGCTCGCGAAACCCGACCCGCCATCGACGATGCGTCGTTGTCTTAGATCGCCAGCCTCGAGCAGAATCTCCGCGCCAATCGCGCTGCGATTGCTACGCGTGCCGATAAGCTTGAACGCGATCCAATGATTCGTGCTGTCGGGCGTGTCGCGATACAGCACCGCCGGTTGATTCTGGTTCGCGACGATGACGTCCATCGCGCCGTGACTCGAGAGGTCGGCGAGCGCCACCGCGCGGCCATCGTAGTCGTCGGTCGCGCCAACGCTCCTCGCAACATCCACCCAGCCGGCCACGCCGCGGTTGATATACACGCGCGACAGTTCATATCCTGAGAGGCTCGCGTCGCCAAAGGGCGGCCACGTTGCGGCGTCCTCGAAAAACTGCGTGTTGGCACCGGCAATTTTCGACATCGCGTACCAGTAGTTCCTCTGCTTGCTGGCCGAAATGAATCCATTGGCGACGAACAACTCGTTGGCGCCATCGTTGTTGAAATCACCGAACTGCGCGCCCCACGCCCACCCCGCATCCGCAATGGCGCCCTCGGCCACATTGCGAAAACGTCCCGCCGTCGACAGCTGATTCATGCGCAGGTTGTTGTTCTGAAAGAGGTAACCGCGCTCGGAGATGTTGCTGACGAATGCGTCGAGCTGGCCGCGATTGAATGCGTCGCCGAGCGCTACCGACATGCCACTCTTAGACTCGCTCTCCAAACCAGCAGTGGTTGGCACGAAGCGCTTGCCATGGTCGTTGAGGTACAACTCTTCGGGGCCGTAGTCGTTTGCGAGGTAGATGTCGGGCCATCCGTCGCCATTGAAATCGGCCGATGCCGCGGCGAGCGTCCAGCGCGTGCTGCCGACGTGCATCGCGTCGGACACGTCAGCGAACTTGCCGCCGCCCAGATTGTGGAACAGCAGGTTCTTTCCGCCGTTGGTCGCAAACTCGAAGCTGTTGTGCATGATTCGCGTCGTCGTCAGGTGCCACAGATCGACGTCGCGGAAGTACGCGGTGACGTATAAGTCGAGCAGGCCATCGCGATCGTAGTCGAGCCAGATGGCGCCGTTGCTGTTGACCCAGCGGCGGAGGCCAGCACGCTCGGTGATGTCTTCGAATTGTCCGTTGCCAAGGTTCTTGAAGAGCGCCAGGTAGCCGTAGCGATAGACGAGCAGGTCTTCGTGCCCATCGTTGTCGATGTCGCCCCACACGGAGCCCATCGACACGCCTTCGCCCGCGCGATTGACGTCGGCAAGCCCAGCGCGTTGCGCGACATCTTCGAACGTGCCGTCGCCGCGATTGTGATAGAGCGCATTCGGCTCGCCGAAGCGGCTATTCGTCAGGTAGAAATCGGGTTTTCCGTCGTCGTCGAAATCAGCGACGGACACCGCAGCGCCGAGCGCGGCCACGTGTGGCTCGACGCCGGCGATTTGTGGATCGAACGTCGGCCGGTGGTGCACGAAGTGAATGCCGGCCGCGGCGGTTTCGTCGTGCAATGTGAAGCCGGGGTGCGCGGCATCTGCGCTCGCGCGACTGGGTCCCGAATCCAGGCGCATCGCGAGCAGGAGGGCCGCCAGAAATGGAACGGCAATGATGGCGCGCCGAATGGCGGGACGTGGTCGGTGAATCACGCGTGAGATAATAGCCGCGGTGCGGGCACTCGGCGACCGTCCGGAGGTGCAGATCCTTCGACTCGCTGCGCTCGCTCAGGATGACAGAAGTCGCTGCGCTCGCTCAGGATGACAGAAGTCGCTGCGCTCGCTCAGGATGACAGAAGTCGCTGCGCTCGCTCAGGATGACAGGGGCACTCTGCCGCCCGAGCGCGCCGCGGATTCTATTTGGTGCGAGACGATTCCTTCGTGGAGATCAACCCAATGCAGATCACGCTCAGCAGTTTGCGTCCGATGTTCGTGATCGGTGGCGTGCTCGTGCTCGCCGTGTGTAGCGCGACACCCACCTCGAGCGCCAAGGTGGTCGACACCTCGGCGCCGCCGGGTGAGTGGAAGCTCGCGTGGAGTGATGAGTTCGATGGTCCCGCGGGCGCGCCGCCCGATGCGTCCAAATGGGTGGCAGAAACAGGGGGCAGTGGCTGGGGAAATCAGGAGCGCGAGTACTATACCACGCTTGCCAGCAACGTCTCGCTCGACGGCGGCGGACGTCTGGTCATCACTGCCCGAGCAGAGCCGGCCAACTCGACACTGACATGCTGGTATGGCACGTGTCGGTACACATCGGCGCGACTGAAGACGAAAGGATTGTTCGAGCAGACACTCGGCAAATTCGAGGCGCGGATACGCATTCCGCGCGGCCAGGGGCTCTGGCCGGCCTTCTGGATGCTCGGCAACAACATCGACGGCGTGGGCTGGCCGAAGAGCGGCGAGATCGACGTGATGGAGAACATTGGCAAGGAGCCGTTCGCGGTGCACGGCACGCTGCACGGCCCCGGCTATTCAGGCGGAAGCGCCATCGGGAGCAGTATCACGTTGCCACAGCCTGTCGCGGATGACTTTCACGTCTTCAGCGTTGAATGGTCGCCTGGCGAAGTCCGCTGGCTGCTCGATGACAAGGAGTATCGCCGCACCACCACGCCCGACTTGCCGACAGGCACGACTTGGGTTTTCGACCATCCCTTCTTCATGCTGTTGAACGTCGCTGTCGGCGGAGGTTGGCCCGGCGATCCTGACGCGACAACGACACTTCCGCAGCAGATGCAAGTCGATTACGTGCGGGTTTATCAGAGGTAGTGCGGAGGGCGCAAGGTCTTTCGCGCACGCGTCAAGGCGAGGCCCAGCGGCATGCGCCGTACTACAGTCGCCCAACACGCTCTCTCCAAGGCCTACAGCACAAGACATACACCGCAAAAGCATTCACCACAAAAGCTTCACCGCATAACATTCACCAACATTCACCGCAGAGGGACGCAGAGGAGCAGAGGGCGCAGAGGAAAACAACAACAACGCACCAATTTGTTTTACCTTCACGTGCGAAGCGGCGCGTGGACTACGTCGGTCCTCCGCGCCCTCTGCTCCTCTGCGTCCCTCTGCGGTTCAAAAGTCTTCAACTGTTGACTTACTGTGGACGCCAACTCGAGCGCAGTTCCTGCTAGACTCACTCAGCGCGATGGACCTGCACTTCCTGCCTTCTTCCCGACGCTCAACGTGCTTTCGCCGGGAAGCGCGTCACCGTTCGGGTGTTGTAGTCTCGCAGGTAGCGCAACCGCACCGCGTCCGTAGGATAGGAATCTCCAGGCACCAGCGGATATGACTTCGCCGCATGGAACGGAAGTGGCCCCACCGTCGTCCCGTGCGCTGTGTTGAGATCGGAATCCTTGATCCACCCATCGGTGTAAAGCAGAAAGTCGCGCTTCCAGCCCACCGGAAGTGAATCTGCCGAGCGTGCGTCGAACTCGATGGTGGTCTCGTCGCCCGGGGCCATGATGATGTACATGTCATCACTCGTGCCGAGCAGTGGAAGCACGTCTCCGAAACGCGTAAAGTCGCCTTCGATGGGCCGCCAGGGCGATGGCTTGGTCACGTCATCGTACGCGAACCAGTACGGGCCGTACCGGCCGCCCTTGCGGTACATGCGTGAAAAGCCACGCGAATGCAGATTCGCCGATTGCGGTGCGAGCGTCGTGATCTTCGTCGGGCTTTGCGCGAGTGTCCGCGCAACGAACGCCTGGTCCCAGTAGATCTGCATGCTCGTGCGAATGCGCACGTGGTGATCCGCTGTCGGAAACTTGCCTGCGAGATCAGTGATGATCGTCTTGTCCTTGCCCGACGGGAATCCGATGTTCGCGACGACAGTGCGCCAACGACCCTGCGCGTCGCGCACTTCGAGGGACGGCGCGGACGGCGCAATCGCTGTTTGCTGCGAGAGTGCGACGTTGATGCTCGCATCGGTGGGATAGATCCAACCGCGCAGGAAGAGCGACGTACCAGCCCCACCGGCGTTCTCACCAAGGTCCATGATGAGATCGTGCGATTGGACGACGCCCTGGTATTGGGTCGGCACAAGGTTCGACACGTAGATGTCGTCCGCCGCGCGCAGCGCAGGAAGCACGTCGTTGCCACGTTCGTCAACGGCGGAGCGTGGTATATCGCGCTTGGAAATCTGGAAGAGCTTCAATGCCACCGGACCAGGCGGTACAAACTTTTCGTCGACAAGCACGTCGATGGAATCCGGATGATCGACGGCGATGAGCTTCACTTCATCGGCGTACGCCGTTTCCCACAACTCTTCCGTGAGTTGGAGGAGATAGCGCCCATTACGCGGTTGCAGCGCATCGCCCGGAATGCGCACGTACTCCTGCGACGCGCCGGCCGGTGCAAACGCGCTCGTGCCACCCATGAGGCCGAGCGGCATGCCGAGCGCGCTGCGCCACATGGCGTCGGTCACGAAGCGGAATTGTTTGCCATCCCAGGTATACGCAAAAGCGCAGGAGCCCTTGAGCAATTCGAGCTCGACGACGTCGAGGTCAGTGCCCGGAAAGAAGACCGTTTGTGGAACGCCGTTCGGCCAGCCGACACGCAGCACATCCGCCTTGAGGTGCGGACCGAGCCCGAAATGCGTCACGCGACCAGTCGCTACCCGCGTCTGATAGATCTCGGCCGCACGAAGCTCGAGCGTCGCGCCAATGCCAAATGCGTTGTTCTTGCCGCTACCGGCACGGAGTCCCTTGAGCTCCACATTCACGGCGAGGTTGTTGTTGCCAAACTCATTGCGTAACAGCCTCGGCGCGCCATCGGCGGCGAGCAGCAGGACGTCCTCGTCGCCGTCGTCGTCGATGTCCATTACGGAGATGGTCGACGCTCCGCCCTTGCGCACAGCGCCTGGAATCAGCGTCGAGCGATCGACGAATTTTCCGGTGCCATCGTTTCGTAAGAGGAACAGATTCGGCGCACCCTTACCGCTGGCGGCAGTCGTACCCACGATCAGGTCGAGCCAGCCGTCGTTGTCGTAGTCGACGAACGCCACCGCCGCGCCGGCGCCAGCGCGAACTACCTGCATCGCGGCGGCCGATCGGCGATCGCGCGTAAACGTCCCGTCGCCCTTGTTGCGCCAGAGCACTGGCTCGCCGCCATTCGCACTCGCAACGAAGATGTCGAGGAAGCCGTCGTTGTCGTAATCGCCCACAACGGTGGCGACGGAGCCGCCGGTGGTGGTCAGGCCGCTTGCGCCCGTGACGTCGCTGAAATGCTGCGAGCCGCCATTGTGCAAGAGCGCATCGCTCGCGTGCTCGTTTGCGACGAACACATCCAGGCGGCCGTCGCCGTCGAAGTCTGCGAACACCGCATCGCGCGCGTCGCCACCGCCAGCGAGTCCGAAGCTCGTGGTCGCGTCGGTAAACGTTCCGTTCAGGTTGTTGCGATACACGGCGCGTTGCGGCCCACCGGCGAGGAACAGGTCCAGGTCGCCATCATGATCCAGGTCCGCGAAAAACGCCTTGCGCGCTCCCTTGATGTCGGCAACACCGGCTTTCGCCGTGACGTCGATGAACGTTCCCGTGCCGCTATTGCGGAGGAGATGACCGCGTCCCTCGCCTCCGATGACGAAGAGGTCGAGCCAACCATCGTTGTCGAAGTCCGCGAACGTTGCGAACACCGCGCCCTGCGGAAGGGAAATGCCCACGCGCTGAATGTCGTCACGGACGAATCCGCCTTGCACGTGATAGAAGTGCAGCACCGGCTTCTGCGTCGTGGGCGACCACTCGGACACGAAGATGTCGTCCTTCCCGTCGCCATCCGCGTCGCCAACGGCGATTGCGGTGGGGGAATCGGCGGGTGCGACTGTCGACCCACCGCCCGTAAAACCAGCATCCGTTGTCGCGTCGATGAACTTGACGACGTCTGCCGTCGTTGATCGCTTCACCTCGCGCAGCGCCACGAAGTCCTTCGGTGCGAAGGTCAACACCGGATGCCCGGGAATTGGCCCTTCCGTTGCCTTCACGACCTCCAGCGACGCCTGATACGGCGAGCTGACTTCCATGAGCCGGAGGAAGTGGTCGAGCGTTGCGCGTGACTGCGGGAGCGCACCAGCGCGCAACAGTTGAATTGTGCTGTCCAGGTATGTGAGGGCTTCCTTAGGTGGCTCAGGCGGAATGCGCCGTACTTCCTCGAGATGGCGCACGGCGCTGTCCACGGCGCCACGCTGCGCGAGCACGTTGAGCAGCTTGAGCCGCACGGCCAGGTTCGCGGGCGCAGCCGCGAGCGCCGCTCTCAGGCGCGCTTCGTACCTCTGCACCGACGCGGAATCGCCCTTACCGGCATCGAGCTCGGCGAGCGCGTACAGCACCTGAGGGTTCGTCGGCGCATCATGCTGCACCTTCTCCAGCAGCTCTCGCGCTTCAGGCGCGCGCGACGTCAACGTGAACAGCTTTGCCAGTGCAAGACGAACCTCCACGCTCGCGGGATCCAACTCGCGCGCACGCTGAAGTTGCTTCTCGGCCTCTGGGTACCGGCCGCCTTGCAGGTAAGTAAGGCCAAGGTCCGCATAACCGAGTGGATCGTCGGGCGCTGCCTTGATCAGTTTCTTGAATTCGGCCTCCGCCTCTGGCAGCTGATTTCGCTGCAGATAGCTGAGAGCCAACGTGCGCATCCGATAGAGCTCCTCGACGGCGACATGTTCCGTGCGGCACGCGGAAGTGGCGATAAGCAGCGCGCTGCCGAAGACGGCCAAATACTTTCGCGAGATGATGCGCGTCAGGAGCGGTTGATCAACGACGTGTACGATGGGACGTCCTGGCTGAAGTTGGGGCCGCAAATGTATGGCGGGTCGGCCCCAACGTGAAGATATCGCGCATCAAGTCAGTGCCACGCGCCAGTTACGGCCGGCCAGTCGTCGCTCGGGCGCTTCCGAGCCGTACCGACGAGAGCTGATCGGTCGTAGTGAGCTGCGAAAACGTCCACCGGTGAGCGAGGACCTCAGTTGCTGGCAGCGCGATCACCGTCACCGCGCGATTTTCGTTCGCTGCGCGTAGTGTCACGCGATCACCGGGAAGTACGGCGAGACGGACCACCCCGGCGTCCTCAGCGAGCGCTGCTTCTGGAACGCGCAGCGTGACCCGCGCGCCTGGCGCGACGCGGCCAAGCGACCACTCCTGTGTCAATCCAACCAGGTACACGCGTACATAATCGCGACCCTCATTATCGAAGCGTATGGACGTCGGCTGTTCGTCCGCGAGAGCGAGCCCGTCATCCATGCCGCGCGACGCTGCGCTGGCGCACCCGCCAACTGTCAGCGCGACAATGAATGCGGCGGTGAGTGAAACAAGGGAGCGGATGCGTGGCGTAGTCATTGTGTCCTCCATGAGCGGGAACGGCG
>JBDTMO010000032.1:0-16544 GCA_039934235.1 bacterium
GCTCGGTGATTCACGCGCGATCGATCTGTTCGCATCGATGTTGCGGGGCAAGCTTTAGCGCCTGTCATCCCGCAGTCGCGACGCCAAACTGTGATCAGATCAGCACCGCGATGTCGTAGAGCGCGTGCGTCCACGCGGTGATGCCGAAGCCACGCGTAAGATACAGCGCGCTGAATGCCAGACCAGCAATGGCCCGGAAGACGAACGACTCGAGTCTTAAGGGCTCGCCCAGTGGTCCGATGTAGTGGAAGGCGGAGAAGAGGAGCGCGCCGATTATAGTGGCCATGGTGCCGGCAAACACGCGTCCAAAGCCGAGTACCCGGAAGCCGTTAGCGAGGAGCGTGACAATAACGACGCGAAACAGCAGCTCCTCGTAAAGCCCAGCGCCGACGGAGAGCGTCAGTCGCTCGAGGACAGATCCGCCCAGACCGCCGCCGGCCGCAAGGGCGCGTAATGGACCGAGCACCTGCATCGTCACCGTGCCGACGATGAAACCAAACGCGAGTGCGAGGATGACCGATTCGCCGCACATCGCGGCGAAGATCCCAGGACGCAACGGTCCAGCGCCGCGATCTCGCCGAATCAGCCACAGCGACACGCCGATGACGAGCGCCATGAACACGAGCGGTCCGCGCGGGCCGAGCAGGTAGGTGAAGAGGCTCGTGAGCACGACGTCGGCGCCGTTGCGAATGACACCGCCTTGCGCGCGCACCGGAGAGACCGCCTCCAGGATTTCGTAGAACAACAGCAACGGAAGCGCAAAGACGAGGCTGAATTTGTGCGAGCGGCTCAGCGCCCAGTATGTCCTCGCCGGTCCACCTGCTCCACTAGCCATCAGCGCGGCGCCGTCGTCTTCCAGAAATCGATGCCGCCCGCCTGCTGGCCAACGTCGATCGTCGCAACCTTGGTGAGCGAACGCAGATCGATGATGTCAACGGCGCCCGGCTCGGAACCAATTCCCTCTTGTGTGATGAAGGCATACCGGTCGTCTGAGGAGACGGCGAGCCCCGACGCGATGCGACGCGAGGTGGGAACGCGCGCTGCTTCCTTGCCCGACGCAATATCGATGATTGAAACGGACTTTCCGCGCTTGTTCGTGCCGATGAGATATTTCCCGTCATGCGTCACGGCGAGATTGTACACGCCCTCGCCTGTGGGAATCCGTCGCGTCAGCTTCCACGAGGCGACGTCGATGTCCACGATGTCGCTGCTCTTGTTGCATGCGACAAATATCCGAGAGCCGTCCGCGGATGGCTGCACCCATGTGGGCGAGCAACTCACGTCGCCGGGCTTGGGCGGCTCCGTGCCATGACCGCCCATGTCCATTCCGGCGTGCTCCGCGCTGGCGCGAGCTGCCGGTGCGCCCGTCATGCCCATTTCCTTGCCTTTGGTGAGCATGAAATAGCGTGCAACGCCGAAGGTGCGTGTGTCGATCTCGACCGCCATGTCGTCCATCATGCAGCCAGAATACTGCTTGGTCCCCTGCACGTTGATGCGAGACCCATGAGGCATCGTGCAGGTTTGCACCCGGGCAACTTCCACCATCTCGTCCGCAGCCACGATGGACATATCCGATGGAACCATCTCGCCGTGCAGGTTGAAGTTCACGACGTAGACGAACGCTCCGTCGGGAGTCACCTGCACCGTCGCGGGAAAGTTTCCCAGCATCACGCGTCCAGCCACGGAGTCATTGGCCGTTGCGTACTTCCATAGGTAGCCGAATGGAGTGCCGTGGGCGGTGGTGACGTAGTAGAACTTGCCGTCTGGCGAGAGCGCCACGCCGTGCGGTCCGTCGACGTCTGTGGGCATGAGGCCCACGGTATTCACACGTTCGACGTGGGTACCTTTCGGACCAAATCGAATGAGCGCGACCTGGTCGTTGCCCTCTGACGCGGCGTAAAACCAGTAGTCCTTGTCGGGCGGGGAGACAGAAGACGCAGTGGTCCTGGCGGCCGCCGCGGGAATTGGCGCGGACGTGGTGACCACGGCCGGCTGCCCGCATGCGGACAGCACGAGCGCGGCCGAGAGGGTAAGCGCTGAACGAACGGTCATATCAGAGTTACGGAAAGTGCGCGTTGCCAGAGAGCGCGTGTGTCGAGCTGTCGTGGCAAGATGTTTGGGTGTAAGGAGGCGTGGCAAGGCGAGTAAATCGGTCGCGATTTCCGCGCGTTTTTCTGGCTTGCGTTGGGGAACCGTACGTGTCAATTTGTGTAGGAGATTCTGCATGCAGGTATGTTGAACCCGAAACGAAGGAGGTGATCAATTGTCTAGTCAGCCTCGGACCAGCAAGATCACCGTAACCCGTTGACCTAAAACGGTTTACGCGGATCGGCGGTCTTGCGGTCCGGCTTCATTCGAGTGGATGTTCCTACGGGGCAACCCACGACAATGAAAGAGAGCGGCAGGAGCCAATGGCTTCTGCCGCTCTTGTCGTATCGACGTGGCGTGTTGCTCGCCAGCGGGAGAGGTCACGTCCAGCTTTGTCGACTCAACCTCGAAGGTGGGTCGGTTTGACACGGCTGACGTTGGCGTGCTGCTACGAGTGCGATTTCCGGCTCAGTCGTATTCTCTCCGAACGTCTCGAAGCGTGCAACGATGTCGGGCTCATCAGCGAACCAGCGAATGAACCCCTCGCCCTCTTTGCACGTACCTGCCCAGCTGACTCCTCCCTCCGCCGCGTTTCGACATCCGGGAGTTCGCGGGCGGAGGCTGTTGGCTTTCATGCCCGGTGGCTCTCGTTCTCAGGCAACCGCAGCCGCGAATGCGACCGCTGCACCATAAAGACGCCACGCCCCGCTATATAACAAACCACCCTTCCCGCTGCGCTGTTATGGCGATGGCCTCTCGCCGGAACATTGCCTTCTGCCTCATCAGAGACTCTGCGACGCCAACAAGACTGAAAGGAAACGCTTCGGCGCGACTAGTCACCTCGCTTACTACTTCCGGTGATAGCGCCTGCTCGCGCTGCCAAAAGAACGACGTTCCGATCTCGTCGTTTGACGTCTTTGAGTACGCATTGGCAATCTGATCAAGATGTGTTTTCCACCTCCCTTGATCGGCCACCAAAGCTCGTGCCGCCTCGGATTGGACAATAGCCCACATATCCCAAAGCTGGCCATCATACCCAATGAGCCGCCTCTCATAGAGTTCTGTTCGACAGGCGTCTTCAAGGCGCGGCCACAATACGCACAGCGCAGCGTCGCTTAACTGCAGCGGATCGTTTGGCACAACAAGCTTTCGAGCCCCTTCTTCATTGCGCCTGATTCTTCCCCGCCGTAGCATCATGACAATCTCGTTGAGTCCGGCAGAGCTTACCGCGGTCAGGATCTTGGTCAGAAGACTAATATGCGCCTCTATAATCTGCTCACTTCCCCATGCCATCAGTGCAACACACGTCAGCGTGGCGTCGTAGCCTGTCTGTACAGCGCTCAGTTGCTCTCCCCACCAGACGATACTCTCACAGTTGGTGCGAGCTACTAACAACCTCTGGACAAGCGACCGTGAATCGTCCAGAAGACCAATGTTGTCACAAAGGCCTGCTGCATTTCCGGTCCGACTACTCCTTCGCCCCTTAGTGCGTCCGATCTCTGTCGCCGCGAGTGCGAGTTCGATATTCAGAACCTGCTCGCCCCACCGCGTGCGCGATTCTTCAACCACGCTCTCCCACACATGCCAATCGGGATGTGGCACTCGGCCTTGCTCGGGGATCAGCATACGTAGGCCGTTGATTGAGTTGATTACCTGACTTTCACGTTCTTTGCTTAGACCGGGTGTTGGCTGAGACTCAGCCTGACTAGCCTCTCGGAGCCTGCGACCTCTTTCGCGGATGGTGCCGCGTTGCGCGCACAGTAAGTCCGCCAGTCTCGAAAAGGTCCCTACGCTAAGTGAAGGCTGACGCTGGATGCCAAAGTACTTTCCCGACAGCGCAGAACGCAGCGCGGCATCTCCGTATGCGGGCAGAGCGCTCAGGACATCGGACCTTCCTGCACGAACTAGAACAGGCGCGACGCCGGGAATGGGCTCTCTTCCGCGTAGCATTTTTACAATTGCATCGCAGGATATCGCGTGAACAATCTCCAATTGCCGCGCCGCTACTAGCCAGTGGTATACGCCACGAGGGTCCCGCGCGCAATCAAGGCTCGATGCCCTTGTTTCCCACTTCGACACGCGCTCCGCTTCGCTACTGTTAGTCCTCGCTAGCGCTGCCACTGCCTCACAATATGCGAACTCTCCCGAAATGGCTAATTGACTCAACGCACCGTCAGCAACAATTTCACGGCCACATTCATCCGCAAGCAGAATCTCATCCCCTGTTACACCGTAGCGTGCTTGGCTCGCCACTAGGAGTCTAAGACGGGCCGGTTCAATAACCTGCGCAGCCACGCGAGCGGTGGTTTTGGGCGTTTGCGCGAAAACCCAGTCACCAAGCAACGTTGTTGCTAGGGCTTGAGGGTGGCTTGTATAGCGAAAGTCCGGGTCTTCTGAAAGTTCTGTGATCCGTTCCACCAGCATCGCCAATTCGCCCTTGTCGCAGAACCCCGCGAAGAACCTTGTAACATTCAGCCAGTAGGGGCTGCGAGCGATCATATCAAAGCGGTCCGGTTTTGTACCCTTTTTTTCCGAGCCGGCTCTCGAATGCTGCGATGTTTCGTATAGATAGCGGGCCGCAAAATATTCTCGTAGCGGCTGCACGTCGAACTCGAACGACCCTTCTAGCCTGGATGTTAAGGCAACGACACGCTCAACCACGCCCGCGAACAGCTTTGAAGCCAGAGCCGGATCGCGACCGTCATTGTCGAGGTACTCTGCAACCAGACGCAGCAGACGCTCTTGGCTAATGCGACCGCGTTGATCACCCTCATTTGTCTCGGCCTCAGAATGTAGTACCCACGCGATGAAGCCATGCAGCGACAGCAGAAGGTCACGGTGCGTTCTGACGGTGTCGCTCTTTTCTGCCTCGCGACTAATAAAGAGATCCATATAGCTTCCGTAGAGAGCCGTCCTTTTCTCCGGCAGCGATACACCGCGCGTGTTGATCAAGGTTAGCAGAATCGCAAGCTGCATTGGGTTTCTCGCCAATTCACTGATGTGCGGCAGATCCAGCTTGCTTGTGAGCGTACGCCGGAACTCATCTGCTTCATGGCTCGATACGCGACGAGCTTGCAGCCATTGATTCGCGTAAGCCGCTATGATTGGCCGCGTAACGGCCCCAAGCACCAGTCGCGGAAACACGTGCTCGGATAGGCCAGGCGATGCCGCGAACGCCGGCGGACGCGAAGTCACGATCGTTTGGAGCGAAGCGGCGTTATCGGCGAGACGCGCGACACCCACTTCAATTTCCGCAATTGCCTGTAAGCGAAGCGAGGCATCCGCAACTTCGTCCAATCCGTCAAGTACCAAGAGCACAGCGCTCACGCGTGAGACTTCGATGAGATCAGAAACGTCAAATTGTGCTCCACCGGAGTTGTGGTGTATTAGCGCTGCGAGGAAGGCCTCCAACGTAGGCATCCATTGATCGGGCGCCCGGTCCACTCCGACGGCGGCAAACGGATCGCGGCCCTTGAGCCAAGCCGCAAAGTCTCTAAGGTCCGCTCGAATCGGAAGGCGGACCGCACGAACATTGTGCGAAGGGTCAAGTTTATCCTCATCGGCAGTCCGCTTCAGGAGTTTGATTCGGTGAAGCTGACATATGTACTGCGTGACCGTCGACTTCCCTTGGCCTGGCGCTCCTTCTAGGACCACGCGCGGCAGGTGTTGAGAAGCGCCGTGGCTGACAAGCAAGGCGGCCGCTCCAATTTCCGGAAACTCCACGTTTAAGTCATCTTCATCGGCGCCCTGTTCGTACTGTCGCTGATCATTGTTTCTATCTCGCTCGTTCAAGCTTTGCGGCTCCAATAGAGCGGCAGGAGCTTCTGGAACCTCCCACTTTATGGAAAGAGACTTCGAAAGGCTTGAGGAATCCGGATGCAAGGCCGCCGCAATTGCCAATGCTAGATCCTCTCCGAAGCGTCTATTCTGGTCCTCGTTCCCGGTCGCCTTGCCAACAATTGGCACATCGATGAAGAGGCCGAGTAGTGGATTTTCAAGGTCAATTTGCTTGAATCGTATCTGACGGTCAGCGAAGTATTGAGCCGATACAAATGCCCGTATTGCGTTCGATCTTCGTGTTTTATCCTCTAGTGCGCTTGCTTCAATGACGGCACGGATTAAATCCTGCCCCACCATTATTTCAGGAAAGACCCATTTCAGGTCCCACGCGTTATCAAGGCGGCGAGATAGGTCATCGCGCCAATAGCAGCGAGCAGGAATTGTTAGTCCTTTTTCCAGAAGGGCTGTCAGCCGATCAATGGAGCCGCCTTCTAAGTGCGCAGTCCCCGGGACGTTGGTCAGTATTACGTACTCGGTGGCCCCGTCGCTTATTAGCCGGCGAACCTTCGGCATCTCGTTCTTGATAGCGTTGAATAGCCAATCTCGTGGCGCCGGCTGCTCAAGGCCATTCTTCGCAAACTTGACTTGGTACACTATGGTCCGATGCTTTCGGAGACCGGAAAACGACGAGGCATCCCGACCTCCGTCCGGCTGACCCACGGGAAAACATTGAATGTACGGGTGTTCGCGAACCAACAGCGCCTGGCAGAGCTGTTGGAATCGATCTGCACCGAGGTTTTCAAATGGATAGTCGCCGATCATCTGGTCACGCTTGGTTTAGCTCGGTGGTTGATCGGATGCGCGGCTCATTTGCTGAGCGCCGTCCGATATTGCGGAACGCTACGGGTTTGACGGGTCCATACATCGTGATAGTCAAATACATCAGATCGCCCAGTTCTCTGCAGCGTAAATCGGCCAGGCAACGCCGTGCGATTTACGGCACTTTATTCGGATACGGCGGCCGCTTCGCCTTTACCGGCGGGTTCTTCATCAGATCCGCCATCAGCACCTCGATCGCCTTCTCGAGCTGCGGATCGTGACCCGCAATGACCACCGCCGGCGACATCTCCACCTCGATATCCGGCGGCACGCCAACGTTCTCCACCACCCACCCTTCATCCGCCGTCCAGATCGCAAAGTTCGGCGCTGTAATCGTCCCGCCATCCATGAGCACCGGAAATCCCAGGATGCCCACCAACCCGCCCCACGTCCGCTTCCCGATGAGGGGACCCATCTTCAGGTTGTGAAACATCCACGGCAGCATGTCGCCGCCTGAACCGGCCGTTTCATCGATGAGCATCGCCTTCGGCCCCTGAATCGAAGCAGTCGGCGTCTTCATGTCGTCGCCATACCGCATCGCCCAATTACTGATCGCCGGCCGACGCAGGATGTCGATGTAATAGTCGGCGTAGCTCCCGCCACCGTTAAAGCGCTCGTCCACGATCACCGCATCCTTCTGCGCCTGCGGATAGAAGTAGCGCTTGAAGTAGTCATGCCCCTGGTTCCCCGTGTCGGGCACGTAGACGTACGCGATGCGACCGCCACTCACGGAATCCACCATCTTCAAGTTGCCCTCGACCCACGCGCGATTTCTCAGAGCAGCTTCGTTGGGGATGGGAACGACCTGAACGGTTCGCGCTCCGGTGCCTTCGGGGTTCGACGCAAGCGTAAGATCAACAATCTTGCCTGCGGTGTTCTCGAACGCGGCATAGATGTTCATCGGCGCACGGACCTGCACGCCATCCACCGCGATGATGTACTCGCCAGGCTTTGCGTTCACGCCGGGCTCCGTCAGGGGGGAGCGGAGGTTCGGCGTCCAGTTCAACCCGCCATACACTTTCGCGATGCGATAGCGCTCGTGATCAACAGTGTAGTCGGCGCCGAGTAGCCCGCCAGGAACGTTAGTGGCGGGGCTTAGGCGGTCGCCGCCGCCACCGCGATGATGGCCGACACTCAGGTCGCTCATCATCCACTGGATGATTCGGTTGACATCGGCCTTCGTCGCGGCATGCGGAAGGAACTGCGCATACTTGGTCCTGTTCGCTTCCCAGTTTACGCCGTGCATGTTGGGCGCGTAGAAGTAGTCCCGATTGATCCGCCACGCCTCATTGAAGATCTGCGTCCACTCGGCTCGCGGATCGATTTTCACTTCGACGTCTGCAATCGCGAGACGGCCTTCACCAGCGGTCACCTTCGCGATGGGCGAGACGAAGTAGCCGCCGTTGGCGGCATAGAAGAGCTTCTTCGCGTCAGCGGAGATGTCGAACCCGTTGAGCAGCGGGATGAGGACTTCATCCTTCCTCTTCGACATGTCGTAATGGTGCAAGGCACCGCGACCGTCGGTGCGTTGCACGTAGTAGACCTGCCCTGCTTCGCCAGCCTCGAGTCCCGTGAGATCGGCGGCGACGACGGGAAGAGCGAGAATGCGGTTCTCGATGCCATTGAAGTCGATGCGCGTCGCGTTGCTTCCACCTTTCGCGGGCGCGGCCGGAGTAAGCCGCACGGCGGCGTTCTTCGACGTATCTGCCGATGCGGAGTCGGGGCGCGTGACGACGACCTTTTCCTCGTCACTCTCGCGCGCGAGCGGGTTCCCAGTGGTGTTGGCCAGCACAATCGCATAGATGCTGCGCGTCCGACGATAGTCTGCGGTGGCGAGGGAGAACCAGTCCTGCAGCGGGCCGGCGTCGGTGGACGCGAAGATGTAGAGGTACTTCCCGCTTCGGTCGAACGCGGGCGTGCTCACCTCACTCAACCCATCGGATACGCGATACGACTTATCCTCGGCCACATTGTACACGGAGAGCTGCGTGACGAGCGACTTGATGTTCGCGGTATACGCGATCCACTTGGAGTCCGGGCTCCATGCGTGTGTCATGTCGCTCGTGGACACGCCGTACACCTTGTTACTCCCCACGAGCTTTGCTGCGCCGGTCTTCACATCGAGGACGTAGGTGCTCATCGAGTTGTCGGCGTACGCGATGTGGCTGCCGTCAGGACTCCAGTCGAGCCCCTGGTAGAAGCCGTGGCCCATGAGCTTGAAGGTCTTCACTGCTCCGCGTCCATCCTGCGGCGCGATCTTCAGCTCGTATTCGCCACTCGCGTCAGAGACGTAAGCGACGTGCGAGCCGTCAGGCGACCACGCAGGTGAGCGCTCGTTGCTCGCGGTAGTGTTGGTGAGATTGCGTGCGTCGCCCTTCTCGACAGGAACGGTGATGATCTCGCCCCGGTACTCGAACGCAGCGCGCACGCCTGTTGGTGAGAGTGATGCGTTGCGTACGTAGCGATCACCCTTGACGTAGCGCGGTCTCGTCTCGCGGAGATCGGCCGCGATGCCGATGGCGAGCTTGCGGCCATTGCCGGCTGTCGCGGGATCGAGGATGTGAAGATAGCCGCTTTGCTCATACACCAAACGTGCAGGCCCTTCGCTGCGCTCAGGCTGACAATCAACGCCGAGACCCAGAACGGGGAAGTCGTTGTGCGTCGTCAGACGCCTCACTTTCTTGTCGGCCGAGTTGTACGAATAGATGTTGAATTCGCCGTCGCGGTCGGAGCGGAAATACACGGTGCTCCCGATCCACTGCGCATCCACATCGTTCGAGCGCCCTTCGGGCTGCGGGACCTTCTCCACTGCGTGCGTCGCCACATCGTACAGCCAGATCGTGGACGTGCGACCGCCGCGGTAATGCTTCCATTCGTCGAACGCGCTGGAGAGGGGATTGTAGGCGATGCGCCTCCCGTCGGGCGAGTAGGTCGCGCGTGCCGCGTTCGGAATGGGTAGCTTTGTCTCTGCGCCCCCTGCTATGGGGACGGTGTAAAGCTGGGTATACCGCGTCGTGTGACTCGACCGGCCGCTCGTGAACAGCACGCTCTCACCGTCGGGCGTAAAGCCCTGGACGATGTCGTTGCCGGGATGGTAGGTCAGCCGCTTCGGTGTGCCGCCAGCCGCGGGGATGACGTACACGTCGGTGTTGCCGTCATAGTTGGCGCTGAAGGCAATCAGCTGGCCGTTGGGGGAGAAGACGGGGCTGTCCTCATCGCCGTCGGCGGTCGTGAGTCTTCGGACATCGGTGCCGTCCAGCTTCGATGTCCACAGGTCGCCGGCATAGATGAAAGCGAGGTGGGTTTCGCTGATCGCCGGCTGTGAGAGCAGCCGGGTGTCCGTGACGCTCGGCTGGGCGTGTGCGGTCGCGGCGAGTATCGCGGCGACGGCTGAAATGAGGAGGGCGCGCATCCAATAGACTACGGCGCGTATGCCTACGGCGGGAGGTGCGGCTCTGCGTAGACGGATCGGCGGCCGTTCCGATCCGTCATTCAGGATCGAGGCTACGCGTGACCAGTGCTCCCAAACCCGCCCGCGCGTTCGGTGGTCCGAAGCACAGCTCCCTCGAGGAACACCAGCGGCAGGTATCGCGCGAAAACCACCTGTGCAATCCGGTCGCCGTGCACAATGCGCCTGGGCACCGGTGCTTCGTTCCGGACGATCACCATCCACTCTTCAGCGTAGTCCGCGTCGACGGTACCGGGCGCGTTGGGAACCGATAGCGCGTTCTTGAACGCCTGACCACTCCGCGGGCGTATCTGCGCTTCCACGCCTTCGGGTAGCCGCGTGCGAAAACCGAGCGGAATGAGCGCCATTTCGTTGGGACGAAGGACGACGCCCCACTCGCCACCGTCGTCGTCAGCGGCAAGCTCGCCCTGGACATTCCCGTCGGACAATCGAACGGTCCGCTGCCTCAGGTAGGCGCGAAGGTCGTAGCCGGCGGAGCCCGTTGTGGCGCGCGTCGGGATCACCACGTCGTCGTGCAAACGCTCGATCAGTGACTCGAGATTGGATACGAGCAGGTCGCTGCGAACATCAGTCATTCAGGAGAGCCCGTTGCGAGAGAGTTGAACGCGCAACTTACCCCGCTGCGGTTCAGCGTGGCAGGCTCGCATTCGGCTCAGAGCAACCTGATCGGGGTAACCTTTCGCCTCTAGTTGCGTATACTGTGTGGCCACCGGACAGAGGTCCGGCGACCCCACCGTTTTCCAGGAGTTTGTCTCCCCATGACCGTTCGCATTGCGCGCCTGTCTGCCGCGCTTCTGTTCGCTGCTCCCCTTGCCGGCGCGCCGCTCATCGCGCAGGGCGTGGAGTACGCGCCTGGCATCTCGAAGTTTCGCATCACTACGGCTACCTCGGGCAGCCAAACTACACCCGCCGGAACTGCGAATTTTGAAGTTGGCGTCGACGAAAAGATCACCGTCAACCTCATGAAGCACGCGAAGGACACCGTCATGGCGACGTTGACGCTCGATACCATCTCGATCAACTCCGCCGGCCCCAAGCCCGACTTGAGCAAGCTGATGGGAGCAAAGTTCATTTCGCTGGTTTCACCAACGGGAAAATTCTATTCCGTGAAGGGCCCTGAAGGGCTCGATCCGCAGCTGTCGCAGATCACAGATGGTGTCGGCAAGTTCCTGCCGGTGTTTCACGCCAACCTTGCGACCGGCCAGACATGGTCAGATACGCTCAGTGGAAAAGTCACCCAGATGGGCATGGAAATGGACCGCACCAGTGTGTCGAACTTCAAGGTCGAAGGTGACACCACGATCGGTGGTGAAAAGGCGTTCAAGATTGCGCGCACGATGTCCGCGAAGGGCGCGGGTTCGGGCAACATGCAGGGCACGGCGGTGACGATGGAGATGGCGGGGACCAGCGCGGGTGCCTTCTACATCACGCCGAAAGGAGCCTACCTCGGCTCCATTGCGAAGGACGACGTGAACATCAAGCTCACCGTGCTCGCGCAGAACATGGAAATCACGATCAAGCAGATCGGCACGACAAAGACTGAGCCGATCAAGTAGTTCGGTAATTCGATACGAAAAGGGGCGCGGTCATCGAGACCGCGCCCCTCTTCATTTCCTATCCGATTTAGTTGGCGCCGCGAGCGAGCGAAGAACGAGGCATGGGTGGGGGCATCGTATCGCGCAGGGCGGCCCACAGCGGCAGGGCGACGCATTCGTGGAACGGACGGCCCGAGCAGGTCTCACGCGCGCTATTCTCGACGTGGCGCTGCACCTTGTTCGGATACGCTCGGCAATCCTTGGTATTGGAGCCCGTCACGCACCCATTGTAGTTGAGCAGGGCGACGCGAGTGGCGTCGCCAGCGTCGAGCGTGTCAGCCGTACGTCGGGCGAAATGCTTGAGGATGTAGACGCCGTAGCGCACGTTCGTCTCGTCGTCGCGCAGGTTCTTGCCCAGGAAGGAGCCGAGTTTCGGCGCCCAGAGTCGTGGCATGATCTGCATCAGGCCCTGCGCCCCCACATTTGAGCGAGCCTTTGACTTGAAGGCGTCGTTCTCCGTGAGCATGACGCCGAGGACGAGCGCGGGAGGAATTCTACGGTGGTAGGCCTCGCGAACAGCCACGCGGGCGATAGAATCCGCCCGGTATCCATCGAGTTTGCCCGTGGCGCGAAGGTCCGCGGCAAAGGCGTCCACGTCTTTCTGAAATTGCGGATGCTGCATGGCGAGCTGCTCAGGAAGGCTGAGCCAGGGCGCACGCAGGGATGCGGAATCCAGATAGGCGGCGGCGAGCACACGACCAGCCACAGGCGCCTGCCCGAGGAACACGGGATGTACCTGCGACGCGGTGAACACTACCGTACAGGCAGCGGCAATGACCACGGCGAGCTGTCGAACGATAGGAACGAGACGAATTGGGGGCTCCGGTCGGGCGGGACTACTGGGCCGAGGCAAGGCGACATCCGGGGAGGACGCGCCAAACGAGCGTTCAGGAAAGTAGCCAGCGACGTAGCCCGCTACAAGCGCGAGCGCAACATTTGTTGCGTGAAGTGGCCCCAGCGGCACTTGCGGGGAAAATGCGGCATCGTTCTTCCTCTAGTCCGTAGACCCCGACACTGATTCTTGCCGACGTGAGCGACCTACCGATTCCGATACCTGCCGAAGGCGCTTGGTCGCCCGAGGCGACCGATTTGCCGAACTGGGACGCCATGCCGCGTCGCAATCGGCGCAGGCGTCGGAGATCTGGCTACCCTATCTGGCTGAAGTACCTGGCGTGGTGTGTGGGCCTCGCTGCCCTCGTGACAACGGTACAGATCGCGGTGCACACCGTTCGATCAGACCCGCGCGACTCGCGCGTCTATACCGAGCGGGAGCTTCGGCTCAGCGTGCTTCGCCCGAATGAAAAAGTGCTCGCGCAGGTGAGCGCCTGGCAGCGACCGGCCATCGACTACTTCCGGCCAACGCGCGGACTCCTCGTCGTCACCGACGCGCCTGGCGACTCGGCGAACCCGATTGGGGGCCGCCTCATTTATCTGGGTCTGCAACCGCGAGATCCGCTCAGCCCGCCGGACGCGCCGCCCACATTCGACGAGCGCGACTGGCCAGTGGACACCACGGTTTCCGTGACGTCGACACGAACATTTTTTTACCTCGCGCGGGCGCTCCGTGTGTCGACGCCGCGCGAACGGCTCACGGTCGGTGTGCCGTCGCCTGCTTCTCGAAACGCGGACTCGCTGATCTGGGCCGTGAACAAGAAGTACAGCCTGATGCGCGCGGTGGGCTGGCAGCGGCGGGAGGCGCGGCGAGCGCGCGACCGCGCAACTCAGATCGCGGCATATCAAGGACGTCGCGAGTGGTACCACACCGTTCAGCGGGGCGAGGCGCTGGGCTCCGTTGCACGAATGTTCAGCACCACGTCGGAAGTGCTCCGCGCGCTCAACGGCCTGACTGGCGACAAGATCAAGGCCGGGGAAAAGCTCAAGGTGAAGGGCTGGACGCAAGCGCCCGTGGCTACGCCGGCAGGAGCTACACCCGAGTACGGACCGTAGCTGTCATCCGATATGTCATCCCGCAACGAACGAAGTGAGTGTCGGGATCTAACATCGCTGCGCTGTGAACCAGCCATGCGCGGCGTAACGATGATCCCGACACGAGCGGTTGCTCGTGCGGGATGACAGTATTGCTATTGAACCGTCAGTCTTGCCTGCCCATCCAGAACTACCCGCAGCACGAAGGCTGTGCCGGACGTCGCCAAACCGGCGATTCGAATGTCAGTCACCGCACCAGATACTGACACACCCGGAGCGAGCGAGCGATTCAGCTGCGCACTCAGCTGGCCACGCAATGAATCAAGCTGCGTTCCCACGTCGAGTTGTCCGTGGCCAGTCGCCTGATCGAGCGCTCGCTTGATGCGATACGATCCAAGCGTCGCCTTGAAACGGCTCATCGCGTTATCGCTCGCCAGCGTGTAGCGCAGGTCGGAAACGAGAATACGACGGGTCGTCGAGTCGTATGCGACGCGACCGAGCATGTACAGATTTCCCTGGACTGTTCCGTGAACGGCGACGCGCACGACCGCCGTGTCGGCCACGCCCCAGATCTTCACATCGTCGATGGTGAGGTCGGCGCCCGCCACTTCTCCCTTCAGCAGCTGCGTGACGCGCGCGCTCAGGTCGGCAAAGGGCAACTCGATGTCGACGGGAATGTGAATACCACTCGCTCCAACCGGTGCGAGTCCAAGCGCGGGCAATGCGCGTTGCTCGGTGTGCGGACGACTGCCAATGGACGCCCGTGGCCGAGCGGTGAGGACGAGCGCGGTCGTGATTGCATCACCGCGTCCAAGCGGGCGGGCGAGCGCGATATTCTGTGGCGTCATGCTCAACCACGCCGTGTTCGATGAGTCGAGCGCAAACGGCTGAAGCATGGTGCGCCAGAGCGAATCCACCGTGGGGCGTAGATCCGCGAGGGCGGGCAGCGCACTATCGAGTTGCTGCCGAAGCTTCTCGCCCTGCCCGTCGACGATATGACGCATCAATGGCGTTGCGTCGATCTTGAGCATCGTGACCTGGCACGGATCGAGAAGCGTGGCGCCGATGCTGGTGTTGCGCGATCCGAGTCGCCAATCGTTGCGCCAATACAATGCGGTCGCTGCCCGAAGCTCGGCGCGCTTCATTGGCTCCGGCGCGTAGCCGCAGCTGGCGAATCCTCCAATGCCGCTGAGCGCGACGCGTCCGCGATACTGCAATCGCGCAAGGAGGTCGACGCGGTCTCCGTTCATGCGCAGCTCGAGAGAGTCTCGTCGGTACACGTACTGGTGACAGACCACACCTCCGATCGCGACGCACTGCGCCTGGCTCAGCGAGTCGCCAGCAGGAAACTGCGCCGCCAGCGCACTGCGGATCTTGCCCAGTGAAATGCTGATGGGGAGCGTGATGATGGCTGGATCGGCTGGTGGGAGCGCGACGCCTGTACTCGGCTGGAGATTCGGCGCAGGCACTTCGAGCTGCCCCCCGCAAGCCGCGAATGTCGCTACGAGGAGGAGGGTCGACGCAAGGGACCAGCGCTTGGCGTTAAAAGGTGCTCGGGTGAGTTCGACGCTGTCATCCCGCGCGAGCGACCGCTCGTGTCGGGATCCTCGATGCGTCGCCCGTAGCCGGTTCATAGCGCCACGATGGTAGATCCCGACACGCGCTTCGCACGTGCGGGATGACAGAATGCGGGATGACAGGATGGAGTCGTTGAGCTCACCAGTTGGAACACCCGTCCCCTCACGCGGGCACCACGATGCCGCGACACTCGCCGAACCCGATGCGCCGGTAGCCGTCGCGCTCACACCAGCCGCGCATGATCACCTCGTCCCCGTCTTCGAGGAATTTTCTCGACTCGCCTGTGGGTAGGGTAAGCGGCTCCGTCCCGCGCCACGTGCGCTCGAGCAAACACCCGCGCGACTCATTCGTCTCACCGCTTACGGTTCCGCTCGCGATGAGATCGCCCGGCATCAGGTTGCATCCATTGCTCGCGTGATGCGTGAGCAATTGCGCGACGGTCCAATACATCGACGTGAACGTCCCCAGGCTCACACGCATTGGCGACAGCCCCTGCTCC
This sequence comes from bacterium, assembly GCA_039934235.1. Classification (GTDB taxonomy): domain Bacteria; phylum Gemmatimonadota; class Gemmatimonadetes; order Gemmatimonadales; family Gemmatimonadaceae; genus AG11. The sequence goes on from JBDTMO010000032.1 coordinate 15,815, forward strand.
CGCATGAGCACGGACGACACGAGTACCTCGAGCGTGATCGCAAAGCCGCCAGCGCGCTCGTTCGTTTCGTCGAACAGATACGGGAGTGCCACTGGATCGCCGTGAGCGCGCGTAAACGCCGGCGCACGGAATGGCGCGAGCGCGTCGAGCGTAATGAGCCACGGCGACACGCTTGTCGAAAAGTTCTTCGCGAGGAACGGGCCGAGTGGCTGGTATTCCCACGCCTGCATGTCGCGCGCGGACCAATCGTTCACGAGACACAGCCCTGCGATGTGCGACTCCGCTTCTCCGATGCCGATCCGTGTGCCGAGCGCATTCCCCTTGCCGATAAACGCACCGACTTCGAGCTCGTAGTCGAGCCTTCGCGTCGGACCGAACGTGGGCGCAGGCGCGGTGTCGTCCTTTGTCTGACCTTCCGGGCGACGTACCGCAGTGCCGCTTGGCACCAGCGACGACGCGCGCCCGTGATAGCCGATGGGCACCCACTTGTAGTTTGGCAGCAACGCGTTGTCCGGACGGAACATGCTGCCAACGTTCGTTGCGTGATGGATGGACGCGTAGAAATCCGTGTAATCGCCCACTCGTGCGGGGACGAGCAAATCGGCGTCGTGCATTTCGACCAGCAACGCGTCGGCGTGCGTTTGGGCACGCGCACCTTCTGGCGTGTCGACGCGTAAGAGCGAGCTCACGACCGCGCGAAGGTTGGCAAGCGCGTGCCGGCCTTCGGCAA
>JBDTMO010000033.1:0-16461 GCA_039934235.1 bacterium
AGCATCTCGGCGCGACGAGAATGGAGTCCGTCTTCCCGGGCTTTGAGGGGAAGGATCGGCTGGGGATTCTTTAGAACCGGAAGATCTTCTTCAACAACCTCCCCAACCCGTTCACTCCTTTCTTTATCGGATCCGGCACTGGGAAGGATCGCGGCTCATCGAAGACCGGTTCTCGAAACGGCTCCGTATGCACGTTGCACACTTCGGTAGGCTCGGTGCCCGGCTTGAAGTACTCCCGCTTTCTCTCGGGGCACCATTCGCCGGCGAGCATTCCCGATTCCGGATCGATGACGCGCATCGTCATGCCTAACGGCGGCGGCCAGCCGTCCGCGGAGCTCGCCGGCTCCTTCCAGCCGTTCATATAGAAGTCCGCCCACGCTGGCGCGGCGAGATGACCGCCCGTCGCATGCGGTGCGATCTGTCGCGGCGTGTCGTAACCGAACCACACACCCGCAACGAGCGTCGGCGTGTAGCCAACGAACCAGACGTCGGTCGCGTTATTCGTCGTGCCAGTCTTGCCGGCGATTGGACCAGTGGCGCCCATGTCGCGAATCGTCTTCGCCGTGCCACCATCGACCACGCCGCGCAGCATCGACGTGATCTGATACGCATCACGCGCATCCATGACCGTGTCCGCCGGCGCGATCTCGGCACTCCATAGCAGCGTGCCGTCTGCCGCTTCGATACGTCGGACCAGCCGCGGATGCACCTTCAAACCGCCGTTGCCGAACGGAGCGTACGCCGCAACCAACTCGAGTGGGGTCACTTCGACGGCGCCGAGTGCCATGGCGGGATAGTTGGGGAGCGGGGAGCTGATGCCGTTGCGGCGCGCGGCGAGAATCACGTTCGGAATGCCGACGGTTTGGCTAACGCGCACTGCTGCTGCATTGGAAGAAACAGCGAGCGCCTTGGTTAACGAGATCGTCCCGAGATACTTGTCGTCGTAGTTGGACGGACGCCAAATGTTGCGCCCCTGCGCAACCTCGACAGGCTCATCGTCGACCAATGTCGACGGTGTCATGCCTGCTTTCATTGCCGCCGCGTAGACAAACGGCTTGAACGCGGACCCCGGCTGACGCTTCGCGTTGAACGCACGGTTGAATCCGCGCTTGGCTCGACGTCCTCCCACGAGGGCGCGGATGTCTCCGGTGCGCGGGTCGAGTGCGACGAGTGCGCCCTGCGCCGCTTCTCGTACGTGCGTGCCCGCGTACTGCGTCTCGCGCGTCACCGCGGTTGTCTGCTTGAGCACCGCGCGATCGGCGGCGCGCTGTGCGTTGAGGTCGAGCGTCGTGTAGACCGTGACGTCGCCTTCCTTCAATGCATCGGGGCGAATCGAGTCGATCAGTGCGCGTATCGCATCGAGCGCAAGCGGTTCGTTGCCCGTGTCGGGACGCCATTCGTCTTCGGCAATTTCCAGCGGCTCTTCTGCAACCGTCGCCGCTTGAGCGGGCGTGATGTAGCCGTTCTGCGCCATCAGCGAGAGCACGAGGTTGCGACGCTTGAGGCCACGCTCCGGGTGATCGCGTGGCGTATACGCGCTTGGCCCTTTCGGCAACGCGGCGAGCATCGCGCCTTCGCTCACTGTCAACTTGTCAACGCTCTTGCCGAACAGGTCTCGGCTCGCCGCCTCGACGCCGTTCATGCCGTTGCCGAGGTAGATGAGATTGAGGTAGAGCTCGAGGATCTGGTCCTTGGTGAGCTCACTCTCGATGAGCTGCGTGAGTCGCAGTTCGATGAACTTGCGCCGCAGCGTGCGGCCGTAGCGCTTGTTGACGAGGAAGGAATTGCGCGCGACCTGCATGGTGATCGTGCTGAATCCTTCGCGTACGCCCAGGTGTCGGATGTTGGTGGCGGCGGCGCGAAAGAGGCCGCGCCAATCAAGACCGTTGTGTTGATAGAAGCGGCGGTCTTCCGTCGCGAGAAAGGCCTGACGGACGTGCAATGGAATTGCGTCCAGCGGTACGTTCACTCGGCGCACGAGTGCGATGCGGCCGAGGAACTTGTCGTTGCGGTCGACGATGCGTCCGCCTTCGCCTGGGCGGAATGCGCGGATACCGCTGCGTGATGGACATCCTTCGAAGCCACAGGTGTTGAGCCATGCGTCGAACGTGATGATGCCGACGCAGAGGAGTGCGAGTGCGGTGAGGGAGCGCCAGCGTCGCCTGAGCCATACGCGAGCGGGCTCGTCCGTCGGGCGAAGCCGTTGACGGATGAGTGCAAGACGGTCGCGGAGGCGCAGGGAATACACGGAGTGGGTGCGATGCGGGTTTAATTGCTGGTACGGCTGCTGCACAAGCAGGTTTCTGGCCGTGGCTGCTATTCTCTCCTTCCTTGTGACCCCGAAGGCTCGAAATGGATCGCCGTTCGATTGCTCTCGTTGCTGTATTCGTCGTCGCCTGTTCGAAGGGCGATGCATCGTCTTCTACGCGCGACTCGGCCGCTGGTTCAGTGGCGGTCGCGGTATCTGCGGTGGGAACTGCCGCTGCGAACTTGCAGGGCCGCATTCCCGTGCTCGAGTATCACGTGATTGCTGGCGACAAGAACACGCTGTACACGCGCACGGCGGCGAGTTATCGCGCGGATCTGGAGGAGGCGTACAAGCGAGGGTTTCGTCCGATCACGATTGCGCAGATGCTCGACAAGGATTTTCGCGATGTGCCGGCAGGGATGTCGCCGGTGGTGTTCGTGTTTGACGATGCGTCGGATTCGCAGTTCAGGTATCTGGAGCAGAACGGAAAGCTCGAGATTGATCCGACGAGTGCGGTCGGCATCTGGGTCGATTTTGCGAAGACACATGCTGGTTGGAAGAACCGCGGTGTGTTCTGCATGCTGAACGGCGGCGAAGCGGGACACAACTTCTTCGGTGATGCGCCCAACAAGAAGTACAAGGGCGACCAGAAGAAGGAGTGGCGATTCTTGAAAGTGAAGTGGCTTGCTGATCAGGGCTTCGAGTTGTGCGATCACACGTTGTGGCACATGAAGCTCAGTCAGTATCCCGACGCGGCAGTGCAGGAGCAGATTGCGCGCAACGCGATGGGAATTGATTCAGCGGTACCGGGCTACAAGATACGGACGCTTGCGTTGCCGTATGGGTTGTGGCCGAAGAATCGTCAACTCGCGTGGCAGGGGAGTTGGACGGAGCCGAAGACGGGTACGACGCACAGCTACAAGTTCGACGCAGTGCTCGAGGTGACGGGTGGTCCCTCGCGGAGTCCGTATGACCCTGAGTTCAATCCGCGGAGTATTCCTCGGATCGAGGCGGTGGGGGATGATATTCGTCATCAGCTGGCGAGGCTGGATTCGACGAAGACGCGGTTCGTGGCGGGTGCCGGCAAGTAGTCGCATTCATTTGCCGTACGCCGACGGCGTGGGGACTCTGGGGCACTGTATGGCAATACTTCCATGCGGTGCCCCTTTGAGGTCAGCGCGATGGATCCGCCCCAACACTCGCCGATCTGGCTGCGTTGCGCGTTTGCGTTAGATGCGAGCGAGTCCTGGCCTGTGGATGAGGCGATACCCTGAGCACTGCTCTGCCATGCTGCCAACCTAAGCGGGCCTATGCGTGTGTGTTTACAGGACTCGTCGCGCGATGTGTTGCGCGAACGCAACGAATGAGATGAACGACAGCGTGTCAGACGGGCGCAACTCTCTCACAACGCAGTTTACGAGGCGCCTAACCTCGGCAAGAAAGTTGCGCGCATTTCCATGTGTGCTCTCTGAATTACGCTGAGAATTTTCTAATCATTTGCCGTGCCATGAAGTCATCGCACAAAGAATGTTGATAACGTCACAAAAGAAGGGTGTTTCAGTCTCAAAAACCCCCTTGATGGTTTGGTGACATACACCGATCCTGCATGCCGTGTGATTGGTATCACGTGCTGAGACTGCAAGCCTGGAGAATTCTGGTGTTCGATTCATCGCAACACATGCGTCACTTGCCGTTCTTCACTGAACTGGCTTCGCTCGAGGAGTGCGACCCGTCGTGGCGCTCGGTGAGCGCGGGTCTCGTGCTCCTGCGTCTCGTTGACGCGTGGATTGAAGAGGGCGCAGCCGCGGTTACAGCGGATGGATGGGGTGTGCGCTCTGTCGCTGCGTGTCTTGAAGAGATGCCCGCGGGTAGTCCAGCGCGCGCGATCCTCATGAGCGCGCTCGACGCGCTCACATCGGCGCGCAGTGGCGACATGCACGCTGTGGCGCCGCGGCTCATGGCATATGCGCGAACACTCGACACAGACGCGAAGTGGGGCCTTGCTGCCGATGTCTACGAGTCGGTGATTGCCTATACAGATCCAACGCATGATGCCGAAGATGCCATCAGTGCGCATGTGCGACTGAGTTATTGCCGTCGTCAGCTTGGCGAACTCGATGCGGCCGAGGAGATCGCACTCCAGGCGGGACGCATCGCTACTGCGGCGGGCGACCTTGTCGGTTCGCTCGATGCACGCATCGCCGAGGCGAAGGTGTCGATTGTACGCGGCAATTATCCGCGCGCCGAATCAATGCTCGACGATACCATACGGCGCGCTGAGGTCGCGGACCTACAGCATTTTCGCGCGAGGGCGATCCAGGAACGAGCGGCGGTCGCCCAACTGAAAGGCGAGTATGAATATGCGATCAGGCTTGGATACGAAGCGCTCGACCAGCTTGCGGACGATCGCCTGCGAGATCGCATGCTCGGCGATATTGCCGGTGCGTTTTACAAACTCGGCGTACGAAGTGCCGCTCGCGACGCGTACTCCCTGTTAGCCGTGACGGCGCAGGAGCAATACATCCGATGGATCTCCACGATCAACCTCATGGAGATTGCAGCGGATGACGGATCGCTTCCGCTCTTCGAGCGGCATCGCCGTCAATTGGACGCTGCGCCGCTACCGCCGCTACTCCACGGACAGTTTCTACTGCACGCGGGAATGGGATTGTCTCGCTTCGGTGACACCGAGGGGGCGCGACGCAACCTGTCGGAGGCGATTGTCTTTGCCGCGAAGTACGGCGACAACCGCCTGGTCTTTGATGCCGAGGACCAACTCGAACGGCTTTCCGACATTCCGCGCATTGTGCCAGCAGAAACGCCGGTGCCAAAAGCGCTTTCGATCATTGCAAGCGAGATTCGCCACCGAAGCGCCGGAATCAAGACGCTCGCATAAGAGCGATTGGATCAACCACCACCAGTCATGACGACGATCGGCGCATCGTGCTTCGGCGCAGTCGGCGACGACCCGCAAGCAGTCAAAGCAAAGGAGGCAATCGCGAGAACGAGGAAGGACAGCTGGCGGCGGGACATGGATGACTCCGGTATTGGATGAACGGTTCGTACTGAACCACATCTCAAGGCTAGGCTCGCGGGTTGATGCGTAAACCGGCATTTTGAGACAGAAAACCGGGTATTTGCGCCAAAGTCCTTCCGCACTCCGCTTTGCACGTCGTAGCTCTCCTTCCGCGAAACCTGCTGGCGCACCTTCGCATGGTGTTGGGGGATGCTCATTCCCTCGGCACAGCGACTGATTCGGTAGAGCTGCACTCCCTTCTGCGTGCCGAGGTGGCTGATCTCCTGATCGTCGATCCGGCATTGCGCGAAGGACAGATGGCCGACGCAATCGAAGAGATCATTGCCGGACACCCGACGTTGCCTGTGGTGGTGTACACAGTGCTGGCACCGACGGCGATGCGATTGGTGGTACGACTTGCCCGTCTGGGCGTGCATCACGTGGTTCTCAACCGGTTCGATGATGAACCGCGCCGCTTTCTCGATCTCATCGAGCGCGTCCCAGCGCATCCGATGGCCGAGTTGATGTTGCAGGAGCTGGCGTCGCCGCTGCGGGCGCTGCCAGTTGTCGTGGCCCGAGCCATCGAGCAACTCTTTCGCTCACCGGCGCGGGTGAAGAACAGCCAGGAACTCGCACGCTTGGCGGGGATGGCTCCTCGGTCCCTCTACCGGCACATGATGCCGGCGGGACTGCAGCCGAGACACCTCATCATCTGTGCGCGGTTGCTGCGGGCTTACACGCTGTTGCGCGCGCCAGGAAGCAGGTTGAAGGAGATTACGGCAAAGCTTGGATACTCTGACCCGGACACCTTGAGCAAGCTGCTGCACGAGTGGACGGGGCGCGCGCCGAAAGACATTCGGCGCGATGTGCCACCTGAGTTGTTCGTCCGCCTGCTCGCCGACCATCTACGCGGCGAACGAGCGGAAGATGATGATGAAGTGAGTGAACTTTGATGACGAGACTAATTGGACTGAACGGTGGCCGAGCGCACGATGTTCGCATGAGCGAGACCGAGGACGTGATGTCGTCTGAACGAGTGCGGGTGCTGGTCGTGGATGATGAGCCGGCGATCTGCCGGGCACTCACGATAGCCCTGACGCGTGCGGGATACGACGTGGTGTCTGCCCAATCGGGCGACGGCGCGCTGTCCGTGCTGGCGTCGGAGCACGTGGACGTCATGATCATCGACCTTCGCATTCCGGACACGCGCGGCGACGTGGTGTTCGAGCTCGCAGCAGCATCGCATCCGCACCTGCGCCGCCAGACGCTGTTCATGACGGGCGACATCTCGGAGCGCGCCTACAAGCTGATCCTGTCGTGCAAATGCCCGTCGGTTCGCAAACCCTTTGAGCTCAAGGAGCTCATTGGCGCGGTCGAAGCGCTCGTCCCACACCGCGACCCGGGCAGCATTGCGCGTGGGCAAAGCGCATAGCGTCCGAAAACTGCAGGTGCAGGTCCTTCGACTCGCTTCGCTCGCTCAGGATGACAACTTTTCGACGAGCATCGCTCGCTCAGGATGACAGACAGTTACTAGAGCGTCCAGCCCTTCAGCTTCGCAATCGTTTCTTCCAGCGCACGACGCTCTTCATCGCGGCTCGCCTCGGCCCACAAGCCCTCGTACGTGCGCACCGCGAGATCGAGTGCGAGCGGATCGTGCTCCGCACCAGCCAGGCTTGCGGCATTATCGGCAAGAGCGGCCCGAGCAAGTTGGTCGGCGGGGAATCGTTCACTGACTTCGAGCCAGCGCTCCATGCGTCCGCGCGGATTCGACTCACTGAGTGACCACAGGTGCCAGGCACCGCGATTGCTATTATCAGCTGCAATGGCGCGTGAGGCGAGCTCCCCGACAAGATCGGCGCCGCGTCCCGTGAGCCAGTAGGCATTTGCAAGAACGACCATGGCCTGCGCGTCCTGGGGTCGTGCCAACACAACGCGCTCGTAGACGGGTATCACGACTTCGGGGAGGTCATGAAAGGGCGCGGTGGCCGAGATGAGTGTTTCGGGGTCGGTTGCGGTGGAAAGTGCCTTCATGCGGTCCAACAGTGCGGCAATATCGCCGTGCTGCCGATACTGTTGAACTGCGTCGGAAACGGCGACGCTCACGTCTGGTGAGGAGATCATGGCGGAAAGTTACTCGGATCGACCTGAGGGCGAACAGCCTCCGCGCGTGTCCGGACCCATCATGGTGGCGGAGCCGTCAATCGCGCTCGCGCGCGAGCTGATCGCGCAGCTGCTTCCGGGCTACGATGCGGACAAGGTCGTTCGCGCCTTGATCGACGAACGTGACGCGCCGCCGGGGACCCTCACCGACATGGCGCAGTACAACAGTGACGAGCAAATCTCCGCCCGGGAACTGGACCGCGTGCGCGCGCAGCTGTCACTTGGCGAGGCGGCACGCACGCTCCAGCACGCGTTCAACAATCCGCTCACTGCGCTGTTGGCGGAGGCGCAGTTGCTGGAGATCGAGCCGCTCGCTGACGAGCCTCGCGCCGCAGTAACGCGCATCCTCGAGCTGGCTCGGCGACTTGTCGCGTTGTCCCGGAAACTGGGCGTTCGGGAGCTTCGAAACACGGTTGGGTAGGGCGCGAACCGCGGACTGGGGACCGAGGACAGCTTACGGCGGACTGAGTGCCGTTTTGGGTTGGCTGGCGGTCCTCAGTCCTGCGGTCATCGGTCCGCGGCTTTTGGCAACAAACGTCCCTCCATCGCCAATCAGGTCGCAGGCACGAAGTTCGCGCAGGGTTCAGCCAAGGGTTGCGCGAATCGAGTTCTGTGGCGATACTCGTTGCGTCCGGCGGCTGCGATCGCGTTTCGCGTCCAGCCCGTCGAGCGATGACCCGCGGCAGTCCCAAGTGGCCCGTTTGTGACGGGTGCACGAAGCGAGATCAGCGCCGCGCCCCAGTAGGAATTTCGTCTGGCCCCGCGTGAGAGTTCCGCGCCGGCAGACGTATGAGGCTCAGCACCGATTCGCGTCGCACCTGTCCGTCACATTTTCGCTTTCCGTCGTGGCAATGTCGCCACGCGGCCGTTCATGTGGCATGCCTTCGACGCGAAGACGCGAACGTAGTACCGCTCCAGAAGTACGTGATCACGCCTACGCGTGACCGCGAGCATTCACCCTGACCGACAACAGCTGCATGACCGAACGCCGGCGTCCTCCACGTCGCGGCCGCACCACCCGCCCGAAGACCGATCCTGTCGCCGAGAATGGCGGAGAGGACAATCCGTATCGCGAATCTCCCGCAGTGGTCGAGACGAGCGCTGAGCCACCCGCCCGCGTCGAGATCGTGGCCGACGCCCCGCCGGAACGCGCCGCGCGCGAACCGGAGAGCCCACCGCCAGCCGCCGAGTCGCCTGGCACCAGCGAATCGAACGGCGTGCCCGTCGTGTCCGCCGCCCCGCCGTCCGAACGCACACGACCAGACGGAAGCTCCGGTGGACACCCACATCCACGCGACAATCAGGGTCAGAACGGACGGCGCGGGCGCCGCAACCGCGGCCGAGGACGTCGCGAGCCCGGACAGGGTCCCGTTGAGCGGCCGAACGCTGGCGGTGCGCCGCAAGCTCCGGCGGCGCTCGTCCCCACGGGCGAAACGAAGGGATGGTTCGACCCAGCGCGCGACGGCGGATTCGTTCGTCGAGCGCAAGCAAGCTACCTCGCTGATGCCGGCGACGCGTACATCCCTCCTCATCTCGTTCGCCAGTATTCGCTGCGCAAGAGTGACGAAGTCGCGGGCACGACTGGCCGTGATCAGCGCGGCAGAACGGCCGTCATTGAAATCACGCAGATCAACGGCAGCGATCCCGCGGACGCGGCCCGTCGCCCGGAATTCAATACGCTCATTGCGACGTATCCTGAGCGGAAGCTGTACCTGGAAACAGGTCGTCCGGCCAAGGCGGGGAACGAGCTGATTCGTCGCGCCATCGACCTCATCGCGCCAATTGGCTACGGACAGCGTGCGCTTATCGTCGCGCCGGCACGAGCCGGCAAGACGACGCTCCTGCACGCGATCACTGAAGGCATCGCACTCATTCATCCAGAGGCGAGCCTGCTCATCCTGCTGGTGGACGAGCGGCCCGAAGAAGTGAGTGAAGCGATTTCGTGGGGCGTTGGTGAGGTGATCGCGTCGAGCTTCGACCAACCCGCCGCGCGGCACGTCGAAGTCACGGAGATGGTGCTGGAGCGCGCTCGGCGTCTGGTGGAAACGGGTCGCGATGTCGTCATCGTGCTCGACTCGCTCACACGCATGGCACGCGCGCACAACACAGCGGAACGTGGCACGGGCCGCACGATGTCGGGCGGACTGGACGCACAAGCCATGGCGAAACCAAAGGCATTCTTCGGCTCGGCACGCGCTGTCGCTCCGTCGTCTGGTGGCGGCTCGCTGACGATCATCGCGACAGCGTTGGTCGAGACGGGCTCGCGGATGGACGATATCATCTTCGAGGAATTCAAGGGCACGGGCAACTGCGAGATCAAGCTCGATCGCTCGCTGGCCGAAAAGCGCATCTACCCGGCGATCGACATTGCGACGAGCGGCACTCGGCGCGAAGAAAAGTTGTTCCGCGCGGATCAACTCGAGCACGTGTACACGCTGCGACGCGGGCTGGGTCAAATGCCGCCACAGTCGGGAATGGAGTGGCTCATCAAGCGCATTGCGAACACGCCGAACAACGACAACCTGTTGTCGGGGCTGTGAGGCTTGCTGGGTGAACGCGGCGGCAGGCCGATAGGTCCGCCGGAGCCGGGGGCCCATCCTTTGCTATAGATTGGCCCACTATGCACCTCACTCGCCGACTCGGGCGGCTGGCGCTCGTCCTCGTGGCGGGCGCATTTGCTGCACCCTCTCTCGCCGCCCAACTCGTTCGCCGAGACATCGCGCCGGCGCCCGAAGTCGCGGCGGTCGAGTTCAATGGCGCCACGAAGGCCATCGACCTGGTCGAGTTGCAGGCCAACATCTACACCGAGCCCACGCGTTGCAGAAGTTTCGTCGTCATCCCCTTCTGCAAATGGACGCCGTATCGCGGCTTTGAGGAGCGCCACTACCTCAACCGCCAGGAGCTCAAGAAGGACGTCCTGCGCATTCGCGTGTTCTACTTTCGCGAAGGATTCCGCGAGGCGCAGGTAGACACCGTCGTCACGCAGCTGAACGAGAAACAGGTCGCCGTGAAATTCAACATCACGGAAGGCCCGCCAACCATCGTGACCGATATTTCGGTGACGTACGACTCCACGCTGTTCACGCCGAAAAAGGTGCAGCAGCTCACGCTCGTTGAACGCGGGCGGCCGCTCGACTTGTTCGAGCTGGACTCGACACGCATCCAGTTCCAGAACGAATTGTGGGAATTGGGCTATGCCGACGCGCTCGTCGATACGTCGTCGGTGGTTGATCCGGTAGCGCACACCGCGCGCGTGCAGGTTCGGCTCGTGAAGAACCATCTCACGACTGTTGGCGACATCGTCGTGCAGGGCACTGATGCGGTTGCACCCAAGACGGTGCTCAACTCGCTCAGCTTCAAGGAGGGGGACCTATTCCGGCGCAGCAAGATGATCGAGAGCCAGCGAAGCCTGTACGAATCCAACCTCTTCAAGCTGGCGGCGCTCGACGTTCCGGAATCGTTCGACAGCGTGAAGACGGTGAACGTCCTGCTGCGCGAAGCGCAGTTGCACGAAGCACGCATTGGTGCCGGCTTCAACACGGTCGACTTCATCCAGACGGAAGGCCGCTTCACGCACTACAACATGCTCGGCGGCGCTCGACGGCTGGACCTCTCGGCGACGTTAGGCAACCTGTTCGCCACAAACCTGAGCGGCAAGGGACTGTTTCACCGTCAGCTCGAAGATACGACCATCACTGGCAACGCGAACGATTTTCTTCAGCCAACGTATCAGGCAAGCGTCGAGCTCAGGCAACCCGCGTGGTTGCAACGCCCGCGCGATGCAGTCGCGATCGGGGCATTCGCACAGCGGCGCGCCGTTCCTTCGGTCGTGATTGATCGAGGATACGGCGGGAACCTGGCGTACACACGGACCGTTGGTGTGCGCGCGCCGGCCAGTCTCTCGTATCGCTTCGAGGTGACGCGCGTGGAAGCCGGCGGCCCGTACTTCTGCGTCAATTTCGGCGTCTGCGACACGACGTCGATCAATGGCTTGCGCGGACATCAACGTCTCTCGCCGGTTACGGCGCAGATACAGGTGGATCGCTCCGATCAACCGCTCGCCCCGACGCGCGGTTACACGGCACGCGCCGAACTCGAGCATGCGTCATCATTCACGGTATCGGATTACCGGTACAATCGAGCCTATGCCGAGGGCACGCTGTATTCGCGGCTGGGTTGGAAGAGTGCGGTGCTGGCGACACATCTGCGCATCGGATTCGTGCGCCCGCTCAGCGGCGGCGGATCGCTTGGGGAAGCAGTGCTGCATCCGCGCAAACGGTTTTACGCCGGAGGGTCGCAGTCGGTGCGCGGCTACGGCGAGAACCAATTGGGCCCTCGTATCCTTACGTTGCCGATTTCGTATCTCGCGCACTCACGTACCGCGTCTGGCGCGCCGTGCGATGTGACGACCGAGGCGATTCGCTTTTGCGATCCGAACTTCATCACCGATTCCTTAGGCGCGGCGGTTGGGGACGACAAGTTCACGCCGCGTGCGCTCGGCGGGACGTCGCTGCTCGAAGGAAGCATCGAATACCGCTTCCCTCTCCCGTGGCTCCAGAATCTCGGCGGTGCGGTATTCATCGATGGTGCAGCTGTTGGCGAGCGCGTACTCGACCCACTGGGAGCTGGCGTGCGCACGCTCGCTGACCTGGTGCGTGGCACCGGTGCGATTACGCCAGGCATTGGCGTGCGCTACCTCTCGTCCGTCGGGCCGATTCGTATCGACATGGGATTCAATCCGTCACGTTCCGAAGACCTGGCGGTGGTCACGGAGATCGTTCGCAACGGTCACCAGGAGATTATCCCGCTCGATATCCCCAAACACTATTCGGCAACGGGGACATCGACGGGGATCGGAAAGATCCTGAATCGGTTTACGCTCCATCTCTCCATCGGCCAAGCCTACTGATGCTTCGCCGCGTCTTCCGCCTGTTCGTCGTGCTCAGTGTGGTGACGGTCATTGCCGTCATCACGGCGTGGCTCGTGACGAACACGGACTTCGGACGCGAACGGTCACGGCGATTCATCGTCGATATCCTGAATGCACAGACGCACGGCATCGTGAAGGTCGATGCAATGCATGGCAACCTGCTCAGCCAGGCGATGTTGGTGCGCGTGTCGATTACGGACAGCGCGGGGCATCCGTTCTTCAAGGCGGATTCCATTTCGATGAATTACGTGCTGCACAGTTTCCTCTCGCAGCGACTCGAGTTCACCGACGTGATCGTGTATCACCCGGATGTCGTGGTGGGGAAATTGCCGGGTGGAGAATGGAACTATCGCGTCCTCTGGCCGGCGTCGCCGCCCAAGGCACCTGGCGACACCGTCCCGGGATGGGGTTCGCTCGTCACGCTGACGAACGTCACGATCGTAGACGGGTTCGTGGCCGCCCGTTCGCCGTGGGCGCCTCGCGCTGGCGTTCCCGCGCACGTGCGCGACAGCATCATCAAGGATGCCATGAGCGCTGGCTCGCGACTCCATATCGCCGAGGTGCCTGGCGGGTATCAGAAGGTGGTGACACTCGAGCGAGTGAACGCCAAGGTTCCATTCGTACGATGGGCCGACCCTTCTACAAAGACGAAGTATGTAAAGGTCGCGGCGCTGAGAATGGACGCGTTTCCGTTCCGTCCCCCAGCCGCAAAGATCCGCGCACTCACTGGCAACTTCGAGTTCAACGACGACTCGCTGTGGTGGAAAGGCGCCGGCGCGCAGTTTCCGCACTCGGCCATGACTGGCGATGGCGTCTACAACCTGAACACCGGCGACATGCGCCTGAGTCTCGCCGTGACGCCGGCGTCGTTTGTCGATTTCGATTGGGTGTATCCGCATTTCCCGAAGGACGGCGGCGGCAACCTGCTGATGAGCGTGCAGTGGAAGGGCGTCACGCAGGACTACGTTGTCCGCAACGCGGATCTCCGCACGGGAACGGCGCACCTGACGGGCGACATCGGTGCGACGCTGACCGACACCGTGTTTTTCCATGATGCGAATGTTCGGTTTACCGGCCTGACGACCAGGCAGATCGAAGCGGCCGTGCCCGACTTGCATTCGCCTCGGCAAGGTGTGCTGGAAGGGCGCGCGAAATTCAGCGGCACTCCAAAGCGCATGACGGTCGATGGAGACGTGAGCTTCCACGCCACTGGCCGAGGAACGAGTCGAGTAATCGCCGATGGCGTGGTGGGTTTCACGCCGACGAAGCCGGTGGTCGTCAGCGCGCGCGATCTGCACGTGCGGATCGAGCCGCTGCAGGTTGATATCGTCAAGCTCCTGTTTCCGTTGTTGCCCATTGGCGGAACGCTGAGCGGCACGACGACGTTGAATGGATCGGGAGCGCAGCAGCTCGTCGCATCGAATCTCGACATTGTGCATGTGGACGGACGCAACCGCTCGCACGCGGTGGGATCGGCGTCGGTGCACACCATCGGGCGACAGACCCTCGACCTGGACGTCGATACGCGCCCGATTGCGCTTGCCGAGTTGACGAAGTTTGCGCCGAAGATGCCGTTCAAGGGGATGGCGCATGGCCCCATCCACGCGCACGGGCCCATCGACGCATTGAAAGTGGATTCGCGGCTCGCACTTCCAGGTGGTGGCGAGTTTGGGCTGACCGGCACCGTCGATTTCCTGTCGAAGGAATTGGTCTACGACGTTGTTGCAGACGCGACGCGGCTCGACTTGAGTTGGGTGATCCTGTTTGGCCCCGTGACGTCGTTGAATGGTGGCGGGCATGCGCGGGGCAAAGGATTCCTGCCGGCCACGATGACATCGGAGATGGAGTTTGCGTTCGGCCCATCCTCGATCGACACCATTGGCGTGGACTCGGCATTTTTCCGCGCGACATTGGCCCAGGGCCTGGCGAACATCGAGCGCGCCAACCTTTTCGGCTCCGGCACGAAGATCGATCTCACCGGACAGCTTGGCCTCGACTCGTTGCATGTCGGCTCGCTGGCGTATTCCGTCGTCGTTGATTCGCTGTATCGGTTTGCGCGATTCATTCCCGGCCAAACCGTTCGCTCCGCCGACACGACGATCGTCCGTCCGCGTCCGCGTATCGCCGCCGAAGCGCGCCGGCGCGCACGGTCGGATTCTGCGCGCACCGCGCGCGCGACGGAGATCGAGCGTGCCATTGCGAACCTTCCGCCACCGCAGTTGAGGGTACCAGCGGACACGCCGCGCGCGATTCCGAAGGGCCTGCTCGCTGGATCACTGAAAGCCAACGGCACGATCAAGGGGTCGATCGACCGGCTCTCCGTCGAGGGCACGGCGAGCGGCGATAGCCTGATCGTGCAAGGAAGCTCGGTGCGACGCTTCGATGCGACGTACAGCTGGCTCGACGCAGGAACGAAGACGTCGACCGTGAAAGCGAACGTGCGCGCGGATACGATCAGCGCCTATGGCTTCGCGTTCGACAGCCTTGCCGGCGATCTCACGTATGTCGCCCCGAACGGCACGCTCGCATTGCGCGTACGGCAAGGGGGTCAACGCGACTACTCCGTGGGCGGCGACTTCACGTTGGACTCGACGCACACCGTTCTTCGGCTGAAGGATGTCGCGCTCCGGTTTGATTCAACGACGTGGAAGACCACGAAGCCGTCGACCGTTCGCTTCGGTGCGAGTGGAGTGCAAGTGGACAGCCTCGAGCTTCTCAGTGGGGCCGGCCGGCGAATCTTTGCCAACGGACTGTTGCCGACGAAGGGCGAGGCGAACTTCGACCTCGCCGTGACGGATTTCGCCGTGGAGAATATCGCCGAGTTGCTGCAGAGCGATCTTGCGGTCACGGGGAGGCTCAACCTGGACGCACACGTCTCCGGCATTGCGGAAGATCCTCGAATTGCGGGCAAGCTGGATTTCGTACAGGCGACATACAACGAGACCCCGGTGCCCGAAGTGCACGGCACGTTTGCATACGCGAACAAGCAGTTGACCACCAATGCCTCTGCGGTTGATACGACGGGCAAGGTGCTCGCGAGCGTAAATGGCACGATCCCCATCGACCTGAGGTTGGCTGGCGTAACGGGCGATCGCCTGCTGGACTTGCCGCTGAATGTGGCGCTTGCGTCGGATAGCCTGCCGATCGGGTTGATTCCGCAGTTCACGGACGCGGTCAGCGATGTGGCGGGCAAGGCGGTGGGCACTGTGTCAGTTGCCGGTACCGTGAAGAAGCCTGTGCTGAAGGGCAACGTGACGTTGAGCGACGTGCAGTTGAGGCTCGCGGCAACGGGCGCATTCCTGGAGCACGTCAACGGATCTGTGCGCATGACGGGCGACAGCGTGTACGTCGATTCGATTGCGGGAACGGCGAATGGACCCGTGCGGCTTGCCGGGACGATCGCGGTGGGCGACTGGCGTGAGCCGGCGTTCGATCTCACGCTCAGTGCGACGGACGCACAGTTGATCAACAACACCAGTGGCGAAGTGCATGCGGATGCCGACGTGCATGTCGTCGGCGCGTTGTCTGCGCCGGTCGTGACTGGCGCGGTCACCGTGCAGCACGGTGTACTCTACATCCCCGAGACGCGCGGCAAGAAGATTATCGGCGCGGGAGATCCGTCGCTGTTCTCGGTGGTGGACACGTCACTTGCCATGCAGCGTAACCTGTTTCCCGCGCAGTCCGCGTTGTTCAAGAACCTGCACGTCGACGTCGACGTCAATGTCCTGCGTAACACGTGGGTGCGCTCGCGTGATGCGAACGTCGAGGTGTTCACCGATGGACCGCTCAAGCTCACCGTCGTTGGCGACGCAATCGCACTGACAGGTGCCATCGACGCAGACCGGGGTGAATACACGTTCCTCAGCAAGCGGTTTCAGATCAAGCGTGGATCGGCGCTCTTCATCGGCACGGCAGACTTGAATCCGACGCTGCAGATCACGGCTGAGTACCAGGTGAAACAAGCAGCGGGAACGGCAACGAACATTCGCGTGCTCATTGGCGGAACACTCGCGACGCCGCGCATCGCGCTCGAGAGCGATGCACAGCCACCACTCTCGCAGAGCGATCTATTGAGTTACCTGGCGTTTGGCGAGCGGTCGACCTCGT
>JBDTMO010000034.1:0-16412 GCA_039934235.1 bacterium
CGGGGAGTCCCGCGACACAGAGTAGGCAGAGCGACCGGATGCGTGCGTTGGTGGGCATCGTGTCTCGCGAGGTTCTGGTGGGCTTTGTGTACTGAGCACACATTAAGAGCAGCCGATTGTGTGCGCAAGACACAATGAGCTATCCTATCGCCCAATGTCTCTCCCAACGCCCGTCCCCGAGCCGTTTGCCACGTTCGACCGCGAGCTCGTCTCGCACCTCGCCGTGGACTGCGCGATTTTCGGGTTCCACGCGGGGGAGCTCAAGATCCTCCTGATGAAATGGAACCACGTCGGCCAATGGAGCCTGCCGGGCGGCTTCGTCAGGATGGACGAACCGATCGACCGCGCCGCCGAGCGGGTGCTGCACGAGCGTACGGGGCTCGAGGGGGTTTACCTGCGTCAGTTTCACGCATTCGGAGGCACTGACCGGCGCGAGGACGCGCTGATTCCAGTCTTCCGCGCAATGGGCGTGGAGCCGCCGGCCGGTCACTGGGTCACGAGCCGAGTGGTCTCCATTGGCTACTTCGCCGTGGTGGACTTCGCCAAGGCTGGGCTCACGCCCGATCCGTTCTCGGAGGAGTGCCGCTGGTGGGATCTCCACACCCATCCGGCGCTGCTCTTCGATCACGACGACATCGTGGCCCTGGCGCTGGAGACCATGCGCCGACAGCTCGACTATCTGCCGCTTGCGGCGAACCTGCTGCCCGAGACGTTCACGATGCCGGAATTGCAGCGCCTCTACGAGACGGTACTGGGCAAGCGCCTGGACCGACGCAACTTTCAGAAGCGCATCCTCGACCGTGGCTTCCTCGTTCGCCTGCACGAGCGAAAGACCGGGGGCGCGCACCGGTCGCCGTACCTCTACCGCTTCGACGATTGTCATCCTTGCTGAGCGAGCGCAGCGAGTCCGTTGTCATCCTGAGCGAGCGTAGCGAGCCCGTTGTCATCCTGAGCGAGCGCAGCGAGCCCGTTGTCATCCTGAGCGAGCGCAGCGAGTCGAAGGATCTGCACCATTCTACTTGGACGAAAAGGCACGAGGAGCTTTGACTTGCAACTAACAGACATTCCGTTCGGCGTTACTGACTGGACAGACGTCCCACTGACAGAGCACAACGGCGACACCGGCGTGGCGACATGGCGCACCCGCCACTTCGGGACAATCCGCGTGCGAATGGTCGAATACTCGGCCAACTATCGCGCAGACCACTGGTGCGAAAAGGGACACATCCTGCTGTGCATCGCCGGCGAGCTCGAGACGGAGTTGAAGGACGGGCGCACTTTTCAGCTACGTCCCGGCATGAGCTATCAAGTCGCCGATGGCGCGGACGCGCACCGGTCGACCTCGCGTACCGGCGCCACGCTGTTCATCGTTGACTAACGCCTTGGAGTCGGGCTCACCAGCGTGGCACTATCAGTCCCCAACCTTCGTATGATATGCTTGTCCGGCCCACGGGCGCCGATCGTCGGCAGCCCTGTCCGGGCGCGTAATTCGTCCCTATCGGGCTCGCGGCGACAAGCAGCGGCCCTATACTACTAAATGACCTCGATCAAACGCTCGTCGGCGGTTCCGCTTTCGCTTGTGCCGGCCCTTGCCGCCATCGTGAGTTGCAACTCCGGCCCCGCCGTCGTATCCGGCGTGGATCCGTGCCTTCCGCAGGTCTATCAGGAAGCCGCGTGTCTGTATGCCACGCAGCACCAGGGCTACTACTACCAGGGGATGTGGTACCACCACATCTACGCATCGCCGTTCCTGTTCTATCACAACGGCTACTCCGGCTACGTTCGCTCTGGCGGTAGGGTGCGTGCCTTGTCAGCAGGGTCGTACTCGCCGCACTACAGCGGGTCGTCCGCAGGGCGCAGCACCGTAGTGCGCGGCGGATTCGGCGGCATTGGCGGCTCACGCGGTTTCGGCGGAAGCTGACATGGAACGCATCGCGAGTACCCCACGCCCCGACTGGCAATCGGTCGTCGAAGCGCGCGGCCTGAAGTGGCACACGGGCCAGACGCCGTACTGGTCTGAAGACGCGTATTACCGCTTCACCACCGACCAGATCGACTCACTCGAGCGCGCGACGAACGAGCTGCACGCGCGCTGTCTCGAGGCGGTGCAGCATGTGATCGACGAAAAGCGTTACGCCGAGCTCAAGATTCCCGAGCATGCGATCCCGCTCATTACCAAGAGCTGGGAGGCCGAGCCGCCGTCGGTGTATGGCCGGTTCGATCTCGCGTACGACGGCAAGACGCCGCCGAAGATGCTCGAATACAACGCCGATACGCCGACGTCGTTGCTCGAGGTCTCAGTGATTCAGTGGGACTGGCTTCAGGCGTTACATCCCGGCGCGGATCAGTTCAACTCGATCCATGAAAAGCTCGTCGACTACTGGAAGTACATCCAGGACGACCTGAAGAGCAGCGGCCCACTTGGCCCAGTGGTGCATTTCGCGTCCATCGACGATCTCGAAGACGGGATGACCGCGGCGTATCTCGCCGAGACGGCGGCGCAGGCTGGGCTCCAGGTGAAGTTGCTGGCGATGTCGGACATCGGCTGGGATCCGCGCGCGAAGGAAATGTGCGATCTCGACGACGTGCGTCTCGACACGCTGTTCAAGCTCTATCCGTGGGAATGGCTGATGCACGAGCCCTTCGGCGATCACCTGCGCGTTGCGAAGACGCTGATGATCGAGCCGGCGTGGAAGATGGTGCTCTCGAACAAGGGTATTCTGCCCATCCTCTGGGAGATGTTCCCGGGACATGGCAACCTGCTGCCGTCATACTTCGACGAGCCGCACGGCATGTTCGAATACGTGAAGAAGCCGCTGCTCTCGCGCGAAGGTGCGAACGTTACCGTGCACACAATGAAGGAGCACGTTGAATCGACGGGCGAATATGGCGCCGAGGGCTACGTGTTCCAGGAGTTGGCGCCGATTCCCGAGTTCGACGGCAAGCGTCCGGTGATTGGCAGTTGGATCATTGGTCAGGAAGCGGGCGGCATTGGCGTGCGTGAAGCAGACGGGTGGGTGACTGGCAATACGTCGCGCTTCGTGCCGCATCTGTTCAAGTAGGGCGTTTGGGGGCTGAAAAGCGTTGAACGAATCCAACGCGGATTTACGCGGATTTAGCGGATGCACGCGGATTGCTCCCCTCGGCGCATGGATCCCCGGTGCACCCCCACACGCCAATTTGGTTTGGCTGGATCCCCAAACGCCGCTGAGATCGCAGGTTCAATGACGGTGCTCCAAAGTGTCTCCAAAGGGACACCGAGGGTCTCTCTGTCAGGTGATCATTCGCGCTGTGCCCGGAGGCGTTGCGGACAATGGAGCCGTAGCCGAGGATCCGCGTCGATCCGCCAAATCCGCGTCAATCCGCGTTCAGGCCGTTGCAGTGCTTTTTTGCCCCGATCATAGAACCAATTCGGCGCGAAAAGAGTATAGGCTATGTACCCTCCACGCCATCTGAGGCATCCATGAGAACCGCCCTCCGCGCACTTGCGCTGCTCGCTCTGGCATCCGCGCCCGCAGTCGCCGCTCCTGCTCCTGTTGTTCGGTCCGCTCCGCTCGATACGGTCGTGTTCGCCGGCGGCTGTTTCTGGGGCGTGCAGGCCGTCTTTCAGCATGTCATTGGCGTCGTGAGCGCCACGTCCGGCTACGCGGGCGGCAAGGTTGCCACGCCGAGCTATGAGCAAGTCAGCACCGGATCGACCGGACACGCCGAGGCGGTCCGCGTCGTCTACGATCCTTCGAAGGTGTCGTATGGCAAGCTGCTCGAGGTGTTCTTCAGCGTCGCGCACGACCCAACGCAGCTCAATCGCCAGGGCCCCGATCACGGGACGCAGTATCGCTCCGCGCTGTTCTACCTGAACGATGCGCAGAAGGTCGCCACACAGGCCTATATCGCGCAGATCTCGAAGGGCGGCGACAAGATCGTCACGCAGGTTGCTCCGCTCAACGCGTTTTACGCTGCCGAGTCGTATCACCAGGACTACGCGACGCTGCATCCGAACGAGCCGTACATCTACTACAACGACGCTCCGAAGATTGCCGCGCTCAAGAAGCAGTACGCGTCACTGTGGACGGACAAGCTCGCGGCGCACTAACCCAGGCAAAGTGCAGATCCTTCGACGCGCTTCGCTTGCTCAGGATGACAAATTAGTCGCTTAAATCCTTTCCTCGCACGGCCATCATCGTACCCTGCATGAGCGCGACCACTGTGTCGCGCTCATTGTGTATGGCGTGCAACTCTCCTGCGCACACGACGAGCGTACGTCCCGAGCGCACCACGCGCCCAACGGCGAGGAAATGCGTGCCCTCCGCGGGCGCCAGGAGATTCACCTTGAATTCCACCGACAGCACTGCGGCACCTGGCTCCATCACGCTCAGCGCCGCGTAACCGCACGCGCTGTCCACCACGGACGTCACCACGCCCGCGTGCAGAAATCCATGCTGCTGCGTGAGATCGCCGCGAAAGGGAAGCGCGATTGCAACTTCGCCAACCGCAACACGCTCGAGCTGTGCGCCAAGCGTGGCCATGAACTGTTGCTTTGCGAAGCTTGCTCGAACCCGCGCTTCAAAGTCGGGATCGCGAACGATCTGCGTCATTGACCGCCGACGTGCGTGCGCGGCGGGCGCCTTACATCCGTGAGCGCATGAACAGCACGGAGCACTGTGCTCCACGCTGGCGACTGAGGCGCGAGTAGATCAAAATGGCCGGCGTCTGGAACGATGCTGAGCTCCGCGACACCGCCCGCGCTCCGGTTGTGCGCCAGGAACTTGCGACTCTGTGCCACCGGGACAATGGGATCTGCCTCGCCATGAATGAGCTGCACCGGCACGCCGATGGGTACGCGCTCCATCGGACTCACCGCGCGATAGCGATCGGGCAACGCAGCCGCCGTCCCACCCATGAGCGGCGTCACCGACCCATTACACCCCGTACTGATTGCGCCATACTCGGCCAAATCTGTAATGCCGGCAAGACTCACTACACCTGCGACAGCGAGCGGTGGCCTGCTCGAGCGGTAAATGCCGGTCGCCTCGTTCTGCCGGCGTGACGCCGCCCATAGCGCCAGTTGTCCACCTGCCGAGTGGCCCATGAGGACGACGCGCGTTGTGTCGATGCGGGGAAACTGCGTGGCCAGCGTGCGCACGTAATCCACAGCCTGGGATACGTCGTCGAAGGTACCGGGCCATCCCCCGCTCGGGTCGCCAAGGCGGCGGTACTCGATGCTCCAGGTCGCGAAGCCGTCCTTGACCAGGGCGACCGCAGTCCCGCCGACGTGCTTGAGATCGTACTGGGCGCGCCAACACCCACCGTGAATCAATACCACGAGAGGGACATGCTCGCCGCCCTCGGGCAACCGGAGCTCCCCAAACTGCGTCAGCTCCTTGCCGTAGGGGATGCGCTGGTCGGGCGCCGCGACGGGAGCGGCAAGAAGCTCGGAGTATTGAATCATTCGTCGAGCCGGTTGATTGCCTGCACAGGCGACCGCCGCAAGCGCGACAATCACACTGGTAAAATACCGTGTCGTCCTGAGCGAAGCGAAGGACTCGCGCGCGCGATGCCTCGCCTTGCTCATCGCTGAACGACGACGCCCGCTCTCGGTTCGACAAGTGCCTGATACACGAGCGTTGGAAACTTGCCCGCAATGTCGGAACGGTTTGGCAGCTGGTTGATCATGAAGACAATCACGAGCCCTTCCTTTGGATCGACCTTGTAATTGCTGCCGTACGCGCCGCCCCAACCATACGACCCAACCGAAGCGAGGCCGTCCGCGCCGAACTTTTCCGTGGTCTGGAATCCCAGACCAAATCCTTGCCCCGGGGTGGTGTAAAGCGAACCGCTCTGATTCGTCGACATCATGTCCACCATCTTCGGCGAGAGATAGCGCACGCCATCCATCTCGCCGTGATTCAGGAGCATCTGGAGAAACCGCGCGTAGTCATGCGCCGTGGATAACAGACCCGCGCCGCCGGAAAAATTCCTGCGCGGACCATCGACATAATCACCCTGACCACGCGATCCATTCGGCGCAGGCACCACGCGCGCGCCAGTGTCCGTGTAAACCGTGACCAACCGCGCGCGCTTCGACACAGGCAGGAAGAAATGCGTGTCGTTCATGCCCAATGGCGCCGTGATGCGCGTCCGAATGAATTCATCGAGAGGCAAGCCCGACGCACGTTCCACGACGCAACCCAGGATGTCGATGCTGTAGCCATACACGTACGCCTCACCGGGCTGCGAGACGAAGGGCAACGTCGCCAGGCGCTCCATCGTCGTGCAGATCGGTTCGTCCTTATCGGCCGTGTACCAGCCCCACCCAGCGGCGGGTCCCAGCGCCTTGGCTGAATACTGCTGCGCGACAAAAGCATCGGTGCCATACGAAACGCCGGCCGAGTGCGTAAGCAGGTCCTTGATCGTGATCTGGCGCTTTGCGGGAACCACCGTGCGCCCCGAATCGGCACGCAGCGCCACGGTGGTGTGCGCATACGCCGGAATGAAACGACTGACGTTGTCGCCTAACGCGATCCTGCCCTCTTCCACAAGCATGAGCACGGCGACGCTCGTCAACGCCTTGGACTGCGATGCAATGCGGAAGATGGCGTCGGGTGCCATGCGTCGTGACGACTCGACACTCGACCACCCGACGCTGTGTTCGTACACGACCTTGCCGTCGCGCAAGACGAGACCCACCGCGCCGGCGATCCGATTGGAGTCCACATACTGCTGCATGAACCGGTCGATGCGCGCTAACCGGTCCGGCGCAAAGCCGAACTTCGTACTGGCGCTCGCCCGCTGCGCGTTGGCTGCGAATGGAAGGGCGACAACGAGCGCCGTCGCGCTCAACAAAATTGTCATCCTGAGCGAGCGAAGCGAGTCGAAGGATCTGCACTCGTTTGTCATCCTGAGCGAGCGCAGCGAGTCGAAGGACCTGAACTGTTTCATCGAAGCCTCATGCGCGCATGTGGTCGGGGCGCCACGTGCGGATCATTCCCTTGATCTGCGCGCGGTCGGCGATGTTTTCATCAATGATCTTCGTGGCAAGCTGCGGAAGCTCGGCGTCAGATGCAAAGCGGAGCGCAATGAGTTGGCTGGCCGTCAACTCGTCGCATCGTTGCTGCATGGCGGACGGCATCAAGCGAGCGAGACGTAGCCGCTCCTCGAGGCGGATAACGCGATCCTGCACCTTGAGCGGAAACTGGCGCAGATAGATGAAGTATTGCATCAACACGATACCCACGACGAATGCGGCATAGGTATCTGGGCCGGGCTTGGTAACGACGCGGTAGAACGTCCAGAGCAGGTTGAGCAAGGCGAGTGTTCCGGAGACGAAGTGAAATCCCGGCACATAACGGGCGTGACTCTTCGCATTCTGCAGATTGGCTTGTTCGCTCATGGCGATCCTCGCTGGTCGAGAGAAATTACGGGGAACTGCTTCCAGCCCACTAGTCGAATGGCAGTCTCCCGGATCGACGCGAGGATCAGTCGAGGGTCGTTCTCGCCGGTGCACAGTACGGGCTGAGCGCAGCGACCGCGAGAAGAATGAGCACGGCAACCCATGCCGCGTTCAAGCCAGCACCGCCCATGTCCACCTCATGGCCGGAGAACACCGCCACGGCCGAGCCGACGTTTCTCGTCAGTAACAGCAAGCATGCAATCACCGCGGAGGCACTGGCAATGGCAAATGGAGGCGGGCCGAGCCCAGTCGGGCCACTCTCGGGCCGAATGTGCGCGAAGGCGGCGAGTACGAAGGCCACCACGGCAATGGCCGCAGCGATCGGCGCAAGTCGCACGAGGCGATATTGAACGACTGCTCCGTCCGCGCGTTCGCACTGTCTGGGAACAGGCGGCGCGTCGTACCAGCCACACTGCACCACGCGCTCGCTGGCGGTGTTCACGTCCGTCATGAGGGCGACGCCGAGCAGGCCAAAGTCGTATCGGACGTTGCCGATTTCGACGCGTCCCCATGAAGCCTGGCTCGCCCAAAAGAGCAGGACGGCGTCGAGTGCGATGAGTACGGTAACGAGGCGACGCATGGCGGTTCGCATGATCGCCAAGGTAGGAGTGTGGCAATCGCAACAACAGGTGCAGATCCTTCGACTCGCTGCGCTCGCTCAGGATGACAACGTATTCGCTGCGCTCGCTCAGGATGACAGACTTGCCAGCACCGCCGCACTGGCGTTGATATCACTGACGCTCTTTGGCGCAACGGCGCCCGCGTCCAACAAAGCACGCACCGTTGCCACGTAATCGCCGCTTGTCTTGCGCCAACTATTCAGTGAGCCGTGAAATGCCCAGCCGAGTGGCGTGAGTTTATACGTATCGCCGCGATCTTCGAGAGGTGCGCCGCGCTGCAGCAGGTCACGCACCATCTCGACATTGCCCATCCACGCGGCGTAATGCAGCGGCGTTCCACCAAGATCGCCGCGCGCGTCCACAGGCCAGCCAGCACGAAGCATCAGGCGCACCGCAGCGGCGTTGTTGCTCCCTGCTGCATCAGCGATCGCCCTGCGTTCGCCTTGCGACATCGACTGTACGACATCGGGACGTTTAGCCAGAAGCGCATTGACGAGCGTCTCGTCGCCAAGAAGGCACGCGTCAACGAGCGTCAGCGTCTCGGGGCCGCGTTCCATCAGGAGTTGAAATACTTCCGTGTGCCCGAACTCATGCGCAATCATGTGAGCGCTCTTGTTCTTCCCAAGCGTCCAGATGTAGATCGATCCGCCCGCATGCCGATTTCGCATCGGGAAATACTCTGGAGACACTCGCGTGCGGATCGACGCGGGGTTGTCGTCGAGATGACGACGGACGAGCTCGACCGAGCCCAGTGCGGCAGCCATGAGAATGTCGGTGCGACAGCCGCGCGTCACGAGTAATCGCGCGACGTCCTGCCGGTCGCCCACCATCCACTGTGCCGGCGTCGATTCGTGATCGACGTCGAGCGCGTCGCGGTCTGCGCCATGTTCGAGCAAAAACGTCGCGATCTCGACGGTGCTGGCGAAATGCAGCGGCGTTTGTCCGTCGCCGCCACGCGCGTACACAACCGCCGGATTTGCCGTGACGATTTCTGTGAGCTCAGCCATCATGCCCAATCGAGCAGCTGCGTGTGCATCCACAGTTGCGCCGTGCGCGATTAGATACCACGCAAATTCCAAAGCGCAGCTGTCGAGCACACCAAAGCTGCCTGCCCACCAATCGCTGCGGGTGTTGATGTCCGCGCCGTGTCGCAGGAGCAGCTCGATCATCTCGCGGTTCTGCTCTTCGGCTGCCTTGAGCATGAGCTTTCCGCCAAAGTCGCCGCCAGGCATGGGATCGTTGAGCTTTGCCGAAAGGTCCGGATGCTGTCGCAATAAATCGCCAGCAACCGCGGTATCGTTGGCACGAACCGCATCCGCGAGCGCAGAGAATGAATCGTTCATTGTCATTGAGAGGTGGCGTTCGTGGTACGGACTGCGCGCAATATGCCGTCGAGATCAGCGCGCGAGTACAGATGTCCCGCTTGCATCACCGCAAAAGTCTTTCTCGTGTTTCGAATGTTGTCGAGTGGGTTTGCGTCGAGCAGCACGAGATCGGCAATCTTTCCGTTGGCGATGCTTCCCAGCTCCTTGTCGAACCCAGCAAATCGCGCCGGACCAACGGTCGCACTCCACAGCGCGTCGAGTGGCGACAGGCCTGCTTCTTCCACGAGCAGCCGCAATTCCTCGTGCAGCGCGAAGCCCGGATACACGAGTACCGAACCCGCGTCCGTACCCGCGAGCAGGAGCACGCCAAGCTCGTGCATGCGTCGCACGTCCGCCACACTGCTCGCGTACGCTTCCAGCGCTGCGGTCACGCGTGCGGGCCCTGTGTCCGTCGCGGCTTCGTCGGTCTGCATGCGCCACCAGCCCAGCAACCAGGGCGACGCATACGCCCTTCGCTCATCATCGCGTAAGACATTGTCGCCGAAGATGGCGAGCTTTGCCGAGTCGGTCGGCATTGTGACGACTCGTGAAACGACGAGTGTTGGTGTGTACCACGTGCCCCACTTTGCGAATTCCAGGTAGACCGAGTCGCGCGCCTCGGCGGACATGCGGCTGAGCAGTGGGTAGATGGCGTGCTCAATGTCCTTCTGCCCGGAGTCTACGGCAATCGTAATCGGCACTACGGAAGGTTGATGTCCGGAAACCTTCAGTCCCGCCCGCCGAGCTTCGCGCAAAATCGCGAAATACGCGTCGGCGGATTCGGTGGTGCGGATCTTCACGAAGTCGACGTGAAGTTTCATCAGCGAGTCGATTGCCTTCCTTGCGTCTGCTGCGTTGGCGACTCCGATTCGATATGGCAGTACGCGCTGCCCAATGCGCGGATCGCGAATGCTTCGCTGTCGCACGTTGTCGAGATAGCGCGGAGCTTCGAGAATTGGACCGGGTGTGAGGATTCGGGGGCCGATCATCTTGCCGGCGCGCATTCGCGTCTGCCACGCGCGCGTACTGTCGATGAAGCCACCCATTTCGCGCACGCTGGTGACGCCGAGTGCGACGTACACTGGCAGCGCGCTTGGTCCGGTGTTCATGAAATGCACGTGCGCGTCCCACAGGCCCGGAATCACGAACTTTCCGTTCGCAGTCACTCGGCGTGTTCCGCGAGGAATGACGACCGCGTTCGATGGGCCGACTGACTGGATGATGCCGTTCCGCACCAGGATGGTCTGGTCGGTCATGCTTGCCTGCGCGGACGCCGACGTCGACGGATCGATGACGGTTACGCCGACGAGTGCGATGGCGGAGTCGCGTGTGGCTTGGGCGTCTGCAGGAGGGGTGGCGAACAGGGCTGCGGCTAGTGCCCCAGATAGATGGGTAAAACGGATAGTAGAATACGGGAAAAGAGTATAGTATGTATTGGGCATATGGTATACTTCCCAGCGGGATTTCGGTATACTGTCGAGTGGCGAGCCGTCTGACGCCAAGGCTACGGCTTTCATGCTCGAGTCCGCCTGACAAGTCTCGGCGAGGCACGTTGCAAGGCTTCCATCGCGGAGACCAAGGAATGAGCGAATATACGCCCCGCGTTGTGGACGACGAGATCGATGCCCTGCTTGGCGAGTTGCCAGCCATCGCCCTGGAAGGCCCAAAGGGCGTGGGCAAAACTGCGACGGCGGAGCGTCGAGTCAGAACAACATTCCGCCTCGACGACCCTGCGCAAAGGGCCGTTGCCATGGCGGACGCCGCAATTCTGCTCGGGGCAACACCACCCATTCTGCTTGACGAATGGCAGCACGTTCCCGCGATCTGGGATGCGGTGCGACGAGCGGTCGATGATGACAAGGCCCCGAACAGGTACGTGCTGACCGGGTCTGCTGCGCCCGCTGATGCGCCCACCCACACCGGTGCGGGACGCATCGTGACTGTCCGTATGCGCCCGCTCGCACTCAGCGAGCGAGGTCTCGGTTCGCCAACAGTGAGCGTCAGCGAACTTCTAACCGGAACGAAACCGCCAATCGTCGGGCATACGACCGTAGACCTTGCTGCGTATGTCCAGGAGATCGTCACGTCCGGATTTCCGGGCATTCGCCATCTGACCGGCCGCGCACTGCGTGCACAGCTCGACGGCTATTTGGCCCGCATCGTAGATCGCGACTTTACGGAACAGGGCTACGCCGTGAGAAAGCCGGAGACCCTCCGGCGCTGGATGGCGGCCTACGCGGCTGCAACCGCGACGACCACGACCCAGGAGAAGATTCGGAATGCCGCCATGGGCGGCGACGGCGACACTCCGACGAAGGTCACCGTGGGCGCCTATCGCGAAGTATTGGAGCGCCTTTGGATCGTTGATCCAGTGCCGGGATGGCTACCATCTCGCAATCATTTAGGCCGGCTTGGGCAGGCGTCGAAACACCATCTCGCAGATCCGGCGCTCGCGGCACGCTTGCTCGGCGCCGATGAAGGCGCGCTGCTCGCGGGCATGGCATCGCCATTCAGCGCGCCACGCGACGGGACGCTGCTGGGCCAGCTTTTTGAGTCGCTCGTAGCGCTTTCCACCCGCGTGTACGCGCAAGCGGCCGAAGCACGCGTACTGCACTTTCGCAGCAGGGAAGGACGTCACGAAGTCGACCTGATCGTGGAACGCCCTGACCATCGCGTGCTCGCCATCGAGACGAAGCTGAGCGCGACAATTTCGGACGACGACGTGAAGCATCTGCTTTGGCTACAGCAGCAACTTGGCCCCGACCTGTTGGATAAGGTCATCGTGAGTACCGGCGCACACGCGTACCGCCGACCGGACGGCGTTGCGGTCGTACCCGCGGCATTACTCGGTCCCTGACAAATCCGATCTGCGCATTCCCCCTTGACAATCCGGCCGGGCTGTTGAATTATCAACACAGTTGAATTTTCAGCAGAGGACTCCCTTGTCATCCCCGGCCATGACGGACAACACCGACAGCAACGCCCTTTCCCGCCGCGAACGGCAGGTCATGGACATTCTCCACCGGCGCAGCGAAGCAACCGTCGCCGAAATCATGGCCGAGTTGCCGGATCCGCCCACGTACTCGGCGGTGCGCTCCGTCCTGCGCATCCTCGGCGAAAAAAACCTCATTCGATATAAGGAAGACGGTCCGCGCTACGTCTACTTCCCCGCGCAGGACACCGAGGCCGCGCGCGACGACGTACTCGCGCACGTGGTGCGAACGTACTTCGCCGGCTCACCCGAGCAGGCGGTTACCGCACTGCTTCGGATGTCCGACGTCGACATGAAGGACGACGACATCACTCGCCTGCGCGACACCATCCGCCGCGCACGGCAGAGCGGGAGATAGCACCATGGCCGCAACACTCCTGAGCGGATTCGGCGCATTGCCAGGCTGGAATCTGTCGCTCCTGCTGCTGCTCGCGAAGGCGACGATCATCCTCATTGCCGCGCTGTGCATCACGCTCGCCATGACACGAGCGTCCGCCACCGCACGACACCTCGTCTGGCTCGTCACGCTCGGCACACTGCTTCTCGTTCCCGCGCTCACGGCATGGGCACCGCTGCGGCTCGCCATTCTGCCAGCTAATCAGGCAACGGTGTCGGCCAGGCACGAGACAGCGGCGCTAACGACGAATGATCCGCCGATCATCAACTCGTCCAAAGGCAGCCTTACCGCTCCGTCAGTTCCGGGCAATACCGCGACGATCGATGCAACGGCACCAGCCGCTACGAATGAGCCACTTGGCTTCATCTCCAGGATGAGTGGCGTCTCGCTGGTGTTCGCCATTTGGGGCGTCGTCGTCCTGGCCATTGCGCTCACGCTCGCGTGGGCCGGTCTCTCCGTACGACGCATCGTGCGCAATGCTCGGCCATTGGAGTCGAACGACTGGCTAACGCCGCTCTTTGAAATCGCCGACCGCATTGGTCTCGAAGAGGCACCGCGTCTGCTCCAGAGCGACGAAGCGAAGATGCCCTTTGCGTGCGGCATTCTAAAACCGACCATCGTGCTTCCGCTGGAGTCGGAGAGCTGGACGCTCGATCGTCGTCGCGCGGTGTTGCTCCACGAGCTGGCGCACGTGCGTCGTCACGATCTGCTCGGCCACACACTCGGCCGGCTTGTCTGCGCTGTGTACTGGTTCCATCCGCTCGTGTGGACCGCTGCAAAGCGCCTGCGCTCAGAGAGCGAGCGCGCGTGCGACGATCTCGCACTCGCATGCGGAACGCGCGCGACGGACTACGCCGAACACCTCCTGGATATCGTCACCTCTGTGCGCGGCGACTCTACTCCCTTAGTGGCGCTCGCGATGGCGCGGCGCAAGGAGTTTGAAGGACGCATGCTCGCCATACTCGATCCAGACTTGCGGCATTCGACGCCGAGTCGGCGTCAGTCCGCCGCGTTGATTGCGTCGCTCGCGCTGATCTCGCTGACTGTCGGCGCGATTGCTCCGGTCGCGCGGACTGCTGATGCAGCGGTCGTGGCCGAAACGCCGCATCCGGTTGCCGGACCCACGCCGGCGCCTGCTCCCGCAGCAACGCCCGTCGCAACGCCGGCACCAATGGCGGTGCTGCACGACAAGCCGATTGACGCGCAGATGCGTTCGCCGGCGTATCCGGATTCCGGGGTGCGTGGCGTGACGTCCAAGAGCGTATCGTTTTCGAAGTCCACAATGGTAATGACGTCGACACACCAGTCGACGACGCAGTTGCCAATCTCGCGCGAGGTAAGTCGCATTGTCGCAACGAATGGCGACATGAACGCGGACATCGCGGCTCTTGCGGACGCCGGTACGAAGCTTGGAACAAGGGTTGGAGTGAGCGCCGCCGCCGCCGCGCTCAAGTCATTGGGCATTGATCTCGATCTCAAGGGCGACAAGGGCGAGAAGGGAGCGAAGGGCAGCAAGCAGTCCGACGACCGGCCGGCGTTGCTCGCGAAGGTTTTGAAGACCGACACGAGTGCCTCGATTCGTCGAGTAGCCGCGTGGGCACTTCATGACCACGCGGAATTGCCAGTGGCGTCCGAGGCCCTGGCTGGTGCGTTACGCCGCGATTCGGACTGGAAGGTGCGCGAGATGTCGGCGTGGGCGCTGTCGGACGGCGATCGTGGTTCGTCTGACGTACTGAACGCGCTCACGACAGCACTCAAGGGCGACGCAGATGAACACGTGCGCGCGACGGCTGCCTGGGCACTGGGCGATTTCGGGGACCGGTCATCGGTGGATGCATTGGTCGCTGCACTTTCTGATGCGTCGCCAGCCGTCCGTCAGAAGGCCACATGGGCGCTGGGTAATGTCGACCCCAGGACGGCGCCTAAAGCGCTCGTTGCGTTGCTTGGCGACAAGGAGCCGCGCGTCCGTATACTCGCGTCCTGGGCGCTCTACAACATTTCGGATCCAGCGACCGCGCCGGCAATCGAAGCTGCGCTCAAGGTGGAAAAGGATCAGGATGTACAGCTCGCGATGATTCGCGCCATTGGGTCGCTTGGCGAGCGGTCGGTGGACGCAATTCGTGGATTGCTCGAGTCACCTGACCAGCGTGTTAGATCGATGGCGGTGCATGCGTTAGCCGGAGGCCATGCGTCTGGACCGTGGCCGTGGCCGTGGCCGCAGCCGCGTCCGTTCCCTTGATCCTGTCATCCCGAGTGAGCGAAGCGAGTCGAAGGATCTGATAGTCTGAGCGTGCAGATCCCTCGACTTCGCTCGGGATGACAAAACTTGATCCTGTCATCCCGAGTGAGCGAAGCGAGTCGAAGGATCTGATAGTCGTAGCGTGCAGATCCCTCGACTTCGCTCGGGATGACAAACATCGGTGCTGAAATTTCACCCTTACGCCCACGGATTCTTGCAATGGGCAACACACACGGAGTCACGATGCAACGGCTACTCGGAGTTGTAGGTGCGGCGATGCTCGCGTCGATGAGCGGAGCGGATGCCGCGGCAAACTCATACGATTCCCGCGCGGAGCGCGTTGCGCCTTTCGACGTCAGCGCGCTGCTGGCCGCGGCCAATGGTGCCCCACCCGCTATCTGTGCGCTGGCCGCACAGGCGGTGCGCAATTACGGCTGGAACGATTGGAACGATGCGCCGTACACGCCGCTCGCGAACGTTGCGATGTTCCGCACTCGCGAGGAGCACAATTCGCAATTCGACGCGGCTGATGTCGACAAGCTGCTCGCAGCGCTTGCGTCTCCCGACGGATGCGTCCGCGAGTTGTCGGTGCGACTGCTTGGCGGACAGAAGGCAGAAAGCATGTCCAGCGCGTTCGTCGCGCGCCTGAAATCGCCAGACGCGTCGCTACGCGAGGTGGCCGCGTTCGGGCTCGGTCTTACGGCACCGAAAAGCGCCATCGATGCCCTCGTCACGGCGTTGCGCGATGCGACACCGAACGTGCGCGCCAATTCGGCATGGGCGCTCGGTCGCATCGACGACGGTCGCGCGCTCGCACCGATCGTCACGCTCTTTAGAGATACGGACGCCAGGGCTCGCGAAGCGGCCGTAGTGGCTGCAGGCCGCATCGATTCGAGCAGCACCATTGCCGCACTGATGCGCGTGCTTCAGCAAGATGAGGCTCCATCTGTTCGTCGAGTTGCCGCATGGGCGCTCGGGCAGAAGGGAGCGCGCGAAGCAGCGGACGTCCTCGGCACGCAGCTCGGTAAGGAAAGCGACGCGCGCGTCCGCGAGATGATTGCGTGGGCCATTGGCAATACCCGCGGAAACACGGCATCGCCCGCCTTAACGAATGCGCTGAGTCGTGACGCTGACGACAACGTGCGTGAAACGGCAGCGTGGGCGCTTGCCGAGATGGGCGATCGCTCCGCGGTCGAGGCGCTTGGCGCGGCGATCGATGGTGATCGCAGCGCGCGCGTGCGCGGAACGGCAGCGTGGGCGATTGGGCAACTGCACGGCAACGGGATCAAGGCGCCGAATGGCCTGGTGAAGATGTTGAAGGATGAGAGTGAGGATGCGCGTCTCAAGGCA
>JBDTMO010000035.1:0-16412 GCA_039934235.1 bacterium
TCCCATGAAGACCGATATCCATCCCGAGTACGCCACAGCGACCGTCAAGTGCGCGTGCGGCAATACGTTCGAGACGCGCTCGACCATCGCTGAAATCCACACCGACGTCTGCGCCGAGTGCCACCCGTTCTACACCGGCAAGCAGCGCCTGCTCGATACCGCTGGCCGCGTCGAGCGCTTCCGCCAGAAGTACTTGGCGAAGGACGCGAAGGCCGCACCCACGGTCGAGACGAAGGAGAGCTGACCCCCTGAGCCTCCGCGACCTGCTGGGCGACGCACTCGCCCGGGCGGCGGAGGTTGAGCGGTTGCTCTCCAATCCGGACACCTTCGGCGACTCGAAACAAGTCGCCGAACTGGGCCGGGAGCACCGCCGCCTCCAGCCGGTTGTCGAGCTGGCGGCTCAGCTCGAGAAGGCCGAGAACGAGCTCGCGGAAGCACGCGAGCTCGTTTCCGTTGTTGACGACCCCGAAATGGCCGCGGAAGCGACGCGCGAGGCAACAAGCCTCGAAGCGCGCATCGCCGACCTCGAGGTCAAGCTCAAGCCGGCGCTCCTCCCCCACGATCCACTCGACGACCGCAATGCGATCATCGAGATCAGGTCCGGCACCGGTGGCGACGAAGCCGCACTCTTTGCCGCCGACCTGTTTCGCATGTACACGCGATTCATCGAGCGATCGGGCTGGAAACGGGAGACAATCTCGCACTCCGACGGCACGCTGGGTGGCGTGAAAGAGGCGGTGTTCAAGGTGTCGGGCGCAGGTGCCTTCGGTGCGATGCGCTGGGAGAGCGGCGTCCACCGCGTACAACGCGTTCCCGCCACCGAAACGCAGGGACGCATTCACACCTCGGCCGCTACTGTCGCGGTGCTCCCCGAAGCCGAAGAAGTGGACGTGAAGATCGAGGACAAGGATCTCCGGATCGACGTCTTCCGCTCGAGCGGACCCGGCGGACAGAGTGTGAACACCACGGACAGCGCAGTGCGCATCATCCACTTGCCCACGGGACTCGTGGTGTCGCAGCAGGATCAGAAGTCGCAGTTGCAGAACAAGCT
The DNA here is from genome assembly GCA_039934235.1 of bacterium. Taxonomy (GTDB): domain Bacteria; phylum Gemmatimonadota; class Gemmatimonadetes; order Gemmatimonadales; family Gemmatimonadaceae; genus AG11. Next base: position 1,052 of record JBDTMO010000035.1, read on the forward strand.
CAAGGGCATGGAAGTCCTGCGCGCCCGCTTGCTCGACCTGCGCGTTGCCGAGGCGGAGGCCGCACGCTCCAAAATGCGTAAGTCGCAAGTGGGCACTGGTGATCGCTCGGCGAAGATCCGGACGTACAACTATCCGCAAAGCCGCATTACGGATCATCGAATCGGCTTCACGACGCACGACTTGTCGGCAGTGATGGACGGTCATATCGAGCCGATCATCGACGCGCTCAAGATGGCAGATGTGGAGGAGCAACTCGGTGAGTAGACCAGGGGAACAGCTCCTTCCACTCGCTCCGCTCACTCAGGATGACGACGCCCGAGCGGAAGGATCTGCTCTTTCAGTCGCCAGTGTAATCGCCCAGATGGCAGGCCTGTTAGCGCCGAGCCTCGGCGACGAGGCAATCGCCGAATCCCGCGAGCTGCTCGCGTTGCTTCACGACATGCCGCGCCATTGGCCCACACTCGCTCGCGATCAGCTTCTCGAGGCGGCCCAATGCCAGGCAGCGCTGCGCGCAGCCGCCAAGCGTGCACTTGGCGCGCCGCTTCAGTATGCCGCGGGTCGCGCAGCGTTCCGTCACCTGACGCTCGACGTCGACGAGCGTGTGCTCATTCCGCGTCCGGAAACGGAGCAACTGGTAGAAATCGTGCTCGAGCTCACGCGCGCCGAGCGCGGGGGCGTGGCTGTCGACGTCGGCACGGGTTCCGGTGCCATTGCTCTTGCAATGGCGAGCGAGGGGCGCTTCTCAAAAGTGATCGCCACCGATGTGTCGCTCGACGCGCTCGCGGTCGCACGCGCCAACGCAGCACGATTCGAAGGCCGATGGTGCGCGAGCATCGACATGCGGCACGGGTCGCTCCTCGGTCCGGTGCCTGAAAAAGCACTGCGGGCCGTGGTGTCGAATCCACCGTACATTTCATTCGACGAGGCGAGAGCGCTCCCGGCATCCGTTCGAGACTGGGAACCCGCCGTGGCGCTGTTCGCTGGGAAGGACGGCATGGCGACGACGAGCCGGCTCGTGCGCGATGCCGCTGAGTCGCTCGCACCATCAGGGATACTCGCGCTGGAGGTGGACGTACGGCGCGCGGCGACGGTGGCGGAAGTTGCCGTGTCGCACGGCGCATACGTCGACGTCCGCATTTTGCTGGACCTCACCGGCCGCGAACGATTCGTGGTCGCACGACGACGAGAGGAGTAGGATGATCGAAGACAAGGCGAAGGAGTTGGGCCGGCTTATCGGGCAGAGCGCGGAATACAAGGCGGTCAAGCGCGCAAACGATGCGCTTGGCGATGACAAGGAAGCGGTGGCCCTGCTCAAGAAAATGGAGCAGCTGCGACTTACTGCGCAGCAGATGATCCAGCGCGGCGAGCGTCCCACCGAAGAGATGGAGAAGGAGCTGGACGCGCTGCTCACCCAGGTGCAGGGCCAGTCCGTGTATCAGCGCCTTGTCTCGGCGCAGGAGAACTTTGACAAGACGATGACGCGAGTGAACGATTGGATCGTGGACGGCATCGAGAAGGGCGCGCAGAGTTCCATCATCACGCTGGGTTGATGGCGTGACGCGCGGCGCGGAGCACGGCCGTGTCATTGTCTTCGAGGGCGGCGAGGGTTCCGGCAAGTCGACGCAACTTCGCCACCTCTCCGCCGCGTTGACGGAGCGCGGCGTTGGACACGTCTGCTTGCGTGAGCCGGGCGGCACTCCGCTCGGCACCGAAGTGCGACGTATCCTGCTCGATCGGGCATCCGACATCGAGCCGCGCGCCGAAGCGCTGCTGTTCATGGCGTCGCGCGCCCAGCTGGTGCAGCGCGAAATCCGTCCCGCCTTGACTCGAGGCGATGTCGTATTGCTCGATCGGTTTTTTCTCTCGACGTACGCGTATCAAATTGCTGGACACGGGCTTCGAGAAGGCGACATCCGCAATGCGAACAAGTTTGCGACGGATGGGTTGGTGCCCGACCTGACCATCCTCCTCCGCTTTCCGGCGCAGGAAGGTCTGGATCGCGCTGCAGTTCGCGCGTCTGCTCATGATCGGATGGAAGCCATGGGCGAGTCCTTCCATGATCGTGTGGCCGCCGCGCTCGCCATGTTTGCGGAACCGGATTGGCAGGTGGCACACCCGGAGTGTGGCCCGATCGTGTCGGTGGACGCCGCGGGCACGGAGGACGACGTGTCAGAGCGCGTGTTGGCCGCGGTACTGCGTCGGTGGCCCGAAACGTGAGTATTGACGTCAGCCCATGAAGAACAGGAGCATCGCAGCCGCAGCCGTGCTTTCGAGCGCGCTCGTCACCGGTGGGTGGCTGATGGAGCGCGGTTCGCGTGCGCCCACGCACGATCTGTCGTCGGGCGTTCACCTGTTTGACGAAGTCTTGCAACGTATCAAGCGCGACTTCGTGGACACCTTGCAGGATTCAATCCTCTATCGGCACGCCATCGATGGGGCATTGCGCGAGCTGCACGACCCGCACACCGTGATGCTCGACGCGCGCCGCCTTACGCGACTCGACGAGAGCACGAGCGGACACTACGCCGGCGTCGGCATTCAGATGGACGTGCGCGACAGCGGCGTCACGGTTATCGGAACGATGCCTGGTTCGCCTGCAGAACAGGCCGGCCTGCTCACGGGTGATCGCATCGTGCTGATTGAAGGGAAGTCGACGCTCGGACTGACCTCGGACGAGGCGCTCAAGTCCCTGCGTGGCGCCACGGGCACCACAGTGCACCTCGTCGTCGAAAGGCCGGGAATCGCCGAGCGTATGCCGTTTACGCTCGTGCGCCGTTCCATCGAGGTGAATCCAGCCCAGCACGCAGTACTCCTGCGTGACAGCGTCGGTTACGTCAGCCTTTCGGTGTTCAGCACGGCCGCCGCCGCCGACCTTACGCGCGCCATCGATTCGCTCCGCAGCGCAGGTGCGCGTTCGCTCGTGCTGGATCTTCGCGGCGATCCCGGCGGATTGCTTGGGCAAGGCATCGACGTTGCCGACCTCTTTCTCGACACGAACCAGCAGATCGTGGCGACCCGTGGACGAAGCGCGGAGGAGACGCGTGTCTTCTCTGATCGCGCTCCACAACGGTGGGGCGAGATGCCTGTCGTCGTCCTCACGGACAGCGCATCGGCATCCGCGAGTGAAATTGTCGCGGGCGCCTTGCAGGATCACGATCGTGCGCTCATCGTCGGCACGGCGACGTACGGTAAGGGAAGTGCACAACGAGTTTACCGCATTGGTAACCGCGGGCTCAAGTTGACGACCGCACGTTGGTTTACGCCAAGTGGACGCAGCATCGATCGTGTGCGGCGGCGTGCCGACGACGGAGACGGCGCGGCGCCGCGAAGTGACTCGGCGCCTCCACGCCCGAAATTCAAGACTGACGCCGGTCGTGTTGTGCTGGGTGGAGGCGGCATCGTGCCCGATGTCGAAGTCGCCAATCGTCCCGTTTCTTCAGCGGATAGGGCGCTGCAGCGTGCCCTTGGTGCAAAGGTGCCGCGTTTTCGCGACGCGATTACAGAATACGCGTTGTCCGTGAAGGCGTCACACACGGTGAGCGACCCAAATTTTGTCGTGACGCCAGAAATGCGCGACGCGTTGTATCGTCGGATGGAGTCGCGTGGTCTTACAGTGAGCCGCACGGTGTACGACTCGTCCAGCGCCGTCGTCACGCGCGCGTTGGGCTCACAACTCTCTCGCTACGTGTTCGGCCAGCAAGCCGAGTTCCTTCGCGGCCTGCGTGACGACCCGGCGTTGGCGCGCGCAGAAACCTTGCTCCGTGGTGTGCATACGCCACGGGAATTGCTCGCACGCGCGACACTCGCCGCCAGGTAAGAGACCGAAGCGCATGCACATTCGCGCGGCCACGATGAACGACGCGCCAGCGATTCGTCGCCTCATCGATCAGTACGTGGAGGACGGCACGCTGTTGCCGCGCACCGACGCGTTCATCGCATTGCACGCCGAGCATTTCCTGGTTGCAGAAGAGGACGGCCACCTCGTCGGATGCGTTCATCTCGACGAATACGCACCAAGCCTGGCGGAGCTGCGCTCGCTAGCCGTCGACGAGACTGCGAAAGGCCGCGGGGTGGGACGCGCTCTCGTGCTCGCCACAGAAGCGCGTGCGAGGCGCCGAGGATACGCAACGCTCTTCGCTGTCAGCAATGACGAGGCGTACTTCAACCGCTTCGGATTTTTTCTGCGCCACATTCCGGAGCTGGATCGCGAGCGCAGCGAAGTGAGCCGCTACAAGGGTGTCTTCGCGAAGGACCTCGAGGTGGTGTAGACCTTGCCACGTTAGAAGGTCCATTCAACGCTGGAGCCACGCGAATGTCTGAACGGAACAAGCCGCACAACGGGCGCGATGTCGTCGGCCACTTCAAGGTCCGCACCGCTGACGTGGAGGATCTCGTGACCGATCCCCTTGGTGAAGACTACCTGCGTGACGATGTGCGATTGGGTGGCGCCGTCGCGGATACTGGGCCTGCTGCCGGGTTACGCGGCGCTCACATCAGTGAACTCGTTCAGGAGAATCGGGAGAACACCAAGCGCGCGACAAAGGGAAAAGGCTGAGCGCTCAGGTGTCCGCGTCGAGCTGCTTCACGAGCTTTTTCGGAGCAATGAGCCGATACGAGTCGCGAAGCAGCTCGTCGACTTCTCCCCAATCCACATCGCCGTCGAGATAGACGCCCACCCATCCGCTCGGCCCGACGTACGGCGGCACGAAGAACCGAGTGGGGGCGTCGCGCACCATGAATTGCTGATTGCCCGGCGCCGCCTTGCACCACACGCCGTGACGTCCCGCACCGTGGTGACTTGCTGCGGACGCGAACATCGCGAACAACTTGTTCTTCACGCGAAAGGTCGGCTCGCCCCACGCCTCCACCTCGTGGGCTTCGGGCAGGGCGAGACAGATCTTTCGTAAGCGAAGCAGTGGACGTGGCGCCATTTGCGAATCGTGCGCACCACCGCCGTTCAGCGCAAGCCGACGATCTCTGCAATGTTGTCGGCGAAAATGTCCAGGCGGTCAAGTGCGCGCTCGACGAACGCGTGAAGTCCCGTTCGGCGCGACGTCGAGAGCCGATGCGGTCGCGGTGGCAGCGGTGCGGACGCGGCGATTGCCGTTCCCGGGCCCGATGGCGGCGGCGTGAGCGCGCCGAACGGCTGCGTTTCTGGAAGTGACTCGTCCATGGCGGTAGCTCCAGTGAAAGGAGATACCAGTCGTACGTCAGGCGGCGTGCCGAGGTGTCAGACGGCTGGCATCCTACTGCTCGACCACGCGCACGCCCTTTGGCAGAGTGAACACAAAGGCATTCGCGTCGACTGGCACGTTCGTCTTGAACGACGTCAGGCGTATGCGACGTTGCACGCCATTCGCTTCCGACACCTCGAATTGCCGAATGGTCGCGTCGTCGTCGTCGATCCACACCGATGCATTCTTGAATTGCGCGCCAGCTGCGACTTTCGGAATGAGATTGTAGCCGTGCGTTGGCCGGCCGCTCACGACCAACGTCCCAACGGGGTTGACTGTGTACTTCGAGCGCGGTGCGGTGAGAAACTGCGCGCTGATATCCACGGTACCTGTACCGCCGGCACCCTGCACGGACTTGATCACCTGATCGGGCGCACTGCTCGGTAAGTAGAGCCACACGAACTTTCCGTCGGCAACGATGCGGTCGTCCGCGGGATCGGCGAACGTCACTGCCAGCTTGCCCGGTCGCTCCTGCTGATACTCGCCCAGCGCCGTCATCGTGCGCCCCGTGAGCGGGTTGGTGATGGTTTGCTCGAACGTCGCGCGGGCTGTCTTGACCTTGGCCCAAGCAACAACCGCGCGGTCGAGCAGGTCAGCCTGCTTCGCGGAGTTCGGCGAACTCGCTGCGGTACTCACCGTGAGCAGCGCTGCGAGTGCCAGCACATTCGTGGTTGGTCGAGTCATGCTCGTCTTACCCTCGTGTCACTGACGCGGTTCCGGACGGCGCGGAGATCGAGCGGCCAATCGCGTCGGCAATTGCGCGAGTCTCGCGCACGAGTCGGGCGAGCTGATCCGGATAAAGTGACTGCCCGCCATCCGACATTGCGTTGTCCGGACTTGGGTGCATTTCAACCAGAAGCCCATCGGCGCCGGCGGCGATTGCGGCGCGGCCCATCGGAATGACCTTGTCGCGCAATCCCGTGCCATGACTCGGGTCGGCAACCATCGGCAAATGCGACAGCTTTTGCACGAGCGGAATTGCCGTCAGGTCAAACAGGTTGCGCGTGGACGGATCGAAGCTCCGGATACCGCGCTCGCACAGGATCACCTGTGTGTTGCCCTCAGCGAGCAGGTATTCCGCGCTCAACAACAAGTCGACAATCGTCGCCGACATGCCGCGCTTGAGCAGCACAGGCTTGCCAATTCGCCCGATGGTCCGCAGCAACGAATAGTTCTGCATGTTGCGCGCGCCGATCTGGATGCAATCGGCAACCTCTGCGACGAGGTGAGCGCCTTCGTCATCCATTGCCTCGGTAACGATGGGCAGTCCGGTTTCGCGACGGGCAAGCGCGAGCAGTTCAAGGCCCTTCTTCCCGAGGCCTTGAAACGAATACGGCGAGCTTCGCGGCTTGAACGCTCCGCCACGCAACGCACTGGCACCCGCCTCGCGCACCTGATGTGCAGCGAGAACGATTTGGTGCTCGGTCTCGACGGAGCAGGGCCCAGCGATAATCGGAATCTCCTTCCCACCGAACACGACGCCAGGCGCAATGGTCACGAGCGTGTTCTCCTGCCGCCACTCGCGCGACACCTGCTTGTACGGACGCGAGACGTGGATGACCTCTGCCACGCCATCGAGTGACTCGAAGCGCGACCCGTCGACGCGGCCGTCGTTCCCGACGAGCCCCACCGTCGTGCGCTGCGCGCCAGGCATGGGCCGCCCCTCATAGCCCATCTCCGTAATGACTTCGACGACACGAGCGACTTGTGCATCCGTCGCGTCATTCAACATGACGACCAGCATTCAGCGTTCCTCGATTTCGAACACGTCCCCATCGCTCGCGAGCGAAATAGGGCCGGCGTAGTGAGCCGCAACGGCCGTGCGCACATCGGTGCGCTCGACCGGCGGGTAGAAGTGCGTCAGCACCAGGTGCTTCGGCAACGCCGCCGCTGCCAACGCACCGCATTGCTGCGGCGTGAGGTGCTCCGCGATCGCCAGCGATGCGGGAAGCGAGCACTCGCACAGCAGCACGTCAGCGCCTCGCGCCCACTCGCCGAACATCGGGTCGTACCCCGTGTCGCCAGTGTAAACGAGTCGCCGCTGCCCACGCGAAACGGAATATGCCACACTTTCCACGGTATGTGGAACCTTGGTCGCCGAGAGCAGCACACCGTCGCCAAGGTCCACTGTCGCCCCGGGCGCCACTTCCAAAATGGTCATCTCGAAACCGGGAGCCCGGAACCACTCTCCAAACGCATCGGCAATCCGGCCGAGCAGCGCGGTGGTGCCCTCAGGTCCGATCACGATGAGCGGAGCGCTGCGTCGTGGCAGGTCACCGTATTTCCACGCGCGCACCAGCGTTGCGAAATCGGCGATGTGGTCGAGATGAAAGTGCGTGAAGGCGACGTGCGTGAGGTCTCGCCACGCCGCACTCCTCTCCGCGAGACGATGCGCCACGCCGCTGCCGCAGTCGAACAGGATCCGCACCGCACCCGCCTCCACGAGGTGGCCGGCACACGCGCGCTCAGCGGAAAGGGCGATGGTGCCGGTGCCAAGTGTCGTGAGCCGCATCTAGCGCCCGAGGAAGATGATCTTCTTCACCGTCTCCGCTTCGCCGTCTGCCCTGAAGCGGACCAAATACACGCCGGGCGGAACCATGCGTCCGTTGTCCGCCGTACCGTCCCACGCCAGTGCAGGATCACAGCCGCTCGAATTCAACACGTGCAGACGCCCGTAGCGACCGGGAGACAACTCGCTCGGCAGTGGGCCCGGTATCATGGTCTTCACCAGATGGCCGCGAAGATCGAGGATCGTGAGCTCGACGTGTGTGCTGATCCGCAGGTCGAACCACACGCATGTCGTCGCGGACGACGGTGCGGGAAACGGGTTCGGAAAATTCTGGTACAGCAGTGTCCTCACGACCGCCTCTGTCGGCTCGATCGTGAATGTCGATGGGCCGACAACGACCGCGCTATCGGTCGGTAAACCGTTCGGCAGTCGCGCGACGACCTTCCACCGATACGACGTGTTCGCATCGAGATCGAACGGCCACGTAAAGACCGTATCGACGATTCCAGATTGCGAGCGCGTCACCTGCGAACCGCGCTCGGTGATAAACAACTCGTACACCCAGGGGCCGGGAGGTAGTGAGACCGCAGCGGCGCTCCAGGAAAACGTGGGTCGCCGTTGCAGAATCACGGACGTCATCCCGCTCGGCGACACCGCGCGAAGGCGAGGGCCCGTGTGGCCCGCAAAAGTCCGCGCCGTCCCGATCGCAATCCCATTGCGGTCGAGTACCGTGGCTTCTGCATAGATGTCGCGATTCTCCGGAAGCAGCTTGATCGTGCCGAACCGCGGCTCGTCCCCGACGATCGTGGAGTCGTACACGACAAGGCCAAACGATTCGTCGAGCGCAAGGCGCAGTCGAATTCGCCGCGGCGCGGTGGAGAAAGCAAAATTGACAGCGCGAACGACGATCAATGGCGCCGCCGGAAACGGAACGTCCGGCGGCAGTTCGATGCGCACCTCACTCTGCGCGCGAGCGGAGCGCGGCAAAACGATGCAAGCCATCAGCGCGAGTCCCGCCGCAATCGCGCGGTGCACTCGAGTGCTGCCCAGGCGCCTCACGATACGACGGCTTCTTCCTCCGCCACTGGTGCTTCGGCGGACAGGGACGCGGGTGGCGCTTCCGTGGACGGACCCTTCATACGGACGCTGACAAGCGACGACACTCCCGGCTCCTGCATTGTCACGCCATAGACCGCGTCACCCGCCTCGGTCGTTGTACGAGGGTTGTGCGTAATGACGATGAATTGCGTGCGACTCTTGAACTGATTCAACATCTTCACGAATCGGCCCACGTTCGCATCGTCGAGCGGCGCATCCACTTCGTCGAGCAGGCAGAACGGACTTGGTTTCGTGAGGAAGATGCCAAAGAGCAACGAGAGGGCCACGAGTGCGCGCTCTCCGCTCGATAACAGGTTGATGCGCTGCGTCTTCTTTCCGCGCGGAGACGCGTGGATCTCGATGTCGCAATCCAACGGCGCATCACGATTCTCGAGCCGCAGGTCGCATTCGCCACCACCGAACAGCGACATGAAGATCTCGCGAAAATTCACGCGCACTTGTTCGAACGTCGCCATGAAGAGCTCGCGCGCCGTGGCGTCGATCTCCTTGATGGCCTGCAGCAGCGAGGCCCGTGCCTCGAAGAGGTCTGTTCGCTGCGCCACGAGAAAATCGTGACGCTTCACGGTTTCGTCGTGCTCCTCAATGGCCAACGCGTTCACTGGACCGAGCTGGTCGAGCTGGCGACGAAGATCGTCCGCCTCTGCCTTGAGCGTCTCGTCATCCAGGTCCATCGGCGGCACTTCGGCGATCATCTCGTCGAGCGGGCGCTTCCACTCTGTTTCGAGGCGTTCGCGAATGGCCAGCCGCCGGCCGGACAGCTCGGTGAATCGGAGTTCGGAATGATGCAGCTCGTCGTTCACCGCGCTGGAGCGACGACGCACCTCGCTCAACGCTGTTTCGGCGGCAGCGAGCGTCTCGTCGGCCATCCGCACTGCAGCCTCCGCGTCAGAGAGGCTCGTCTCACCGTCGCTGAGCGTGGCCTCTCGCGTTTCGAGATCCAACGCCCACACGGCCATCTGCTCCGCGAGTGCGCTGTCCGATTGCGCGAGCTCACTGAGTTCGACACGCAACTGCGCGAGCCGTTGTGATGCGGTTGCAACTTCCTGCGAAAGCCGACGCTCACGGTCGACAGCCATCTGCACGCGCGCACGTGCCTGCGCTTGCTCGACCTGCCACTTCGTGCGCAGCTCACGCGCTTCTTCCTGTCCATGCTCGGCCGCGGTGGCGCGCAGGCGCGCATCCGCGATCACCTGCTCGTGCCCAGCGGCTTCGGCAGCGAGAGTTGCCGCGTCCGCATCCAGCGCGCTGCCTCGCTCACCAAGCTCCGCGCGACGCGCGTCGAGTCGATCGGAAAGTGCGGCGGCGTCCAACGATTCCTTCGTTGCACGAGTGACGCGACGTCCATGCTCCGCGTGCTTTTCCATTGCGGCACGCGATAGTTGCTGCGCGAGTGACGACGCTTCCGTTGCCTCTTGCACGCGGCGTTCGCTCAAGGTCAACGCCTCACGCATTTCGTCGGCGGTCTGCGACGCGACCTGACGCGCTTCCTCGAGTTTGGCGAGGTCGATGCGCAACTCCGCGAGTTCGGCGCGGCGGCGAAGGGGACCGGGACCGGCCGTCGTGCCCGGAAGCCAGACCGCGCCTCGCGCATCGACGAACGCACTTCCATCATCCACCGCGTGCACGTGGCCGAGCAGGTTGCGCACCCACGCACGCGCCGGTGCGGCGGCATTCACGAGATGTGCGAGCGCATCCGGCAGCGGCTCGCCGGCCGCATCCTCCGTCATGGCGTCGAGCGGCAACAGCAGCAGCGGCCCAGGGTGCGCCACGGAGTGCCAGACGCGCACCGCATCTGCCGCGGCGCTGTCGCGCACCAGCACGGCGTGCACAGAGTTGCCGAGAAACTTCTCGACCAACAGCGCGGAGCCTTGGTCGGCGCCGATGAAGTCCGAGAGCGGACCGAGAATGGCGCCCTCGCCAAACTGTTCACGTTCCTTCAGCAGGCTCGACGCGGCGGGCGCAAGGCCAACGCGATCACGCTCGAGCTGCTCGAGTGCATTCACGCGACCCTGCAGCGAGGTCAGCGCCTCGTCGGCGCGAAACAGCTCAGCGCGTGCGAGCGACTCGAGCTCACGCGCTTCGCGATCCGTCGTTCGAGCTGATTCCAACTCGGTCGCAGATTCCGTCGCGGTCACCTGCGCGGCGTCCACGTCTGCTTGCGACTCTTCGTGCTCACGCAGCGCCAGCGCCAGTGCGTCGTCGAGTTGGGCGCGCTCGAGTGCGAGCACCTCGCTCCGTTGCGTGACTTCGTCGAGCTCACGCAGTGCGCGCTCACGCTCGTGGTCCAACCGCCGCGCGCGATCGTGCGTCTCGCGCAGCCGTCGTTCTGCCCTCTCCACGGCGGCGCGCGCATCGGCGACGAGACGTCGGACCTCGTTCTCCGCCTCCTGATGCTGCGTAAGCTCGGCATCGGCCTGCTTCAACGCGTCTTCCACTTCCGCGCGCTCAACGGACGCCCTCTCGCGCTCGGCGGCGATCTGCGTACCAGTCTGCTCGCCAGCCGTCGCCTCGGTCTCGGCACGTTGGCGACGCGTGGTCGCGTTGCGCTGACGTTCTTCCGCCACGGCCATTTCGCCGCGAATGCGCTGCGCCTGCTCGCGTTGCGCGCTGACGAGACGCGAGAGCTCATTGCGCTGTGCTTCAGACGCCGCGCGCGCACCATGCGCCATCTCGCGTGCCAATTCAGCATCTGCCGTACCGGCTTCCGCGGCCGGAAGCTGTTCGCGCAACTCCGCGACGCGAATCTCGAGTCGCGCAAGCTCTTCGCGCCATGCCTCCATGCTGCGCGCCGCGAGCGACAGCTCGACGGTGAAACGACGCGTCATGATTTCCGAGTGACGCTCGGCGCGACGACGCTGGCGGCTCAGGCTCCGCACCTGGCTGGATACTTCGTTGATCAAATCGTCGAGGCGCTGGAGATCGCCCGTTGTCTCTTCGAGGCGCCGTTCCGTGGTACGGCGGCGGTCGCGATACAGCCCGACGCCGGCCGCCTCCTCGAACAACTCACGCCGTTCATCCGGACGATCCGAGAGCAGCGCGTCGATCATCTTGCTTTCGATGACCACGCCCGTTCCCGCACCGAGACCGGTGCCGCGCAGCATGTCGGAAATATCACGCAACCTGCACGGCGCGCGATTGAGGAAGTAGTCGCTGTCTCCGGAGCGCGAGAGCCGTCGCGTAATCACGACCTCCTTGAACGGCACGGGAAGAATCCCCTCGTCGTTCGAGAAGTGCAGCGACACTTCGGCCACGTTCACGGCGCGGCGGGCGGACGACCCCTGAAAAATCACTTCGTCCATTTTTGCACCGCGCATCAGACGCGCGCGCTGCTCGCCGAGCACCCACCGCACGGCGTCGGAGACATTGGACTTTCCGCAGCCGTTGGGGCCGACGATCGCCGTCACGCCTGGCTCGAACACGAGCTGCGTGGCGTCCGCGAACGACTTGAAACCGTGCAGCTCCAGCTTGGTCAACCGCACTAGAACACTCTCCCGATTCGATAGACAAGCGTGGGCGTCAGTCCGGCGCCTTGGACTGACGGTACCGCGAGAGCCGCCTGCTGACTGCTCTCATAGGCGCCGAAGTAGAGATTTGCTGCGCCAGTTGCCAGGCGCAGCGCGTAGACCGGAAGTCCTTTCCCCGCGAAGTTTTTGAGGCGCGAGGAGAGTTCCGCTTGTGGAACGTCTGCCTGCACCAGGAAGGCGTAGGGCAAAGATGCCACCTTCCCCAGTCCTGGAGCGAGAATCTTGTGATTGCGAAGTTGCACGAGCAATGATTCTGCAGAGACGCGTGTCTGATACGCTCCAGCGACCAGCAGGTAGGACTGCTCCCGTGTGTCATGCGAGAAGGTCCCCACGGGCACTGACTCGAACCGGATACGAAGGTCCAACATAGCGCCTGAGAGAGTCGTCACCTGCTCGAGTAGCACAGCCCACGCGGCCGCCTTCGCCGAGTCGGCTGGATTGGCTGGAACGAGCACCGGCGTGGAGTCCACCACCGTGGCGACCGATTCGGCGCGAGCTGCACTGTCGCGGCGGATGCTGTCAGCGCGGGCAATGAGTGCCACGCTATCCGTTGCCAGTCGGCCCGCCAAAGGCGACGAATCCGGTGCCGCACCCCGGCGAACCGGCCGCTCCGATGCGTACGGACGATAGGCGAACCATCCAGCGATGGCGATGAACCCAAGCGTCAACAGTATCCCGGCGGTGCTGGCGAAAAAGCGTCGTTGACGACGCGGTTTTTCCTTTGCGGCTTCCACCATCGCGAGCGGAGCGGCGCCAGCGATCGCGGTATGAGCGCTGCCCTTTGGACGAAGCCAGGCGAGGGTTTGCGCGACCGGAATGTCGCCGGGTACCGTGTTGCCCACGATGACGGCGCCGTCGGTGGAGTAGACGAGGTCCGCCAGGTTTTGCGCATCGACCGGCGCCGCGAGAACGAGCAGGGCACCCACCTCGCGAAATCCGCCCGCAAGCCGCCGCCAGCGTGGATTGCCGAAGATCTCCTCGTAGTCGATTGGCGTGCTGCCACTCGGCATGACGAACAACTCGCCCGCGCCGGGCACCGGATACGCAACCCGATTCAGCGACACGCCAAAGAGAAAACTGTCGACAATGCCATGCGGGTCGTCGCTCGTGACGAGCGATTGAAGTGTCGGCACTTCGCCGAGCAAGTCGGCCACTGCCACCCGACGATGAGCGGACTGCTGACGCGCAATGCCAAGCGCGACTTCGGCCGTCGCCAATGGATCACTGCCGGCAACGACAACCGCATGACACGCGTCCAGCGAAGCGCCGAGCTCGCGTCCCCTCTCCGTCCAGTCGGGCAGGGAGGTCACGGACCTCCCTCGTACACCCAGAACGATTGCCGCGACTCTCGCCCAATGCGCTCCGCTTCTTCCTTCGTGGGATACGGGCCTAGCACGACACGGTAGATCGTCGAGCCGTCGCGCACGGCCGTCACGACGCGCGCACTCTCATTGCCGACCTTGATCTGTGCCGCCAGGTCACGCGCCTTGTCTGCGGCCAGTAGTGCGGCAAACGACACCGTGAACCCGCTGCTGCGACGGACCACCGTGTCCTTGGGAGGCGGCGGCGTGAGAACTGTCGGTAGCATGCTGTCAGTTCGCGGCGCCGTCGAGTCAGCAGGCTTTGCGGCGGTGCTGTCGACTGGCAGGCCGAACTCCACGGGCTTGTCCAACCGGGCATCGCGCGGCCGGAAGCCGGTCCAGCGGAAGGCATACCAGAAGTCCGCCGCTCCGCCACGCACGCGAACTTTCGGCTTCAACGTTTCACCATCGACGACGACGACGTCCGCTCCCTGCGCGAGGGCAATGCCGCCGTCGGGCGCAACAAATGGAAGGTCTTCGCGCCATTCGGTCGCGACCGCACCGATGACGTGATTGGTGCCGAGCGCGATCACGAGCGCGCTATCCGTGCCCTCCGGTCGTGCCAGCAGATACCGCCCCAATGCGCCGACGCGCAGGTCGGCGGCATGGCGGCCGATGTCGATACGCGTACTGATCGCTTCGCGGTAGCGATCGACGATTTCCACGTTCGTGCTGGACTTCGTCACCACGAATACGCGATCACCACTCGGCGTAGCCTCGAGCAATTCGATGTCGTCCTGGAATGCGATGCTCGCGGCGCGTTGCATCGTCCGTGTGCGCACGCCCGTGAGCTCGCGTCCGCTGCCGAGGTAGAGCCGGTCGCCCACCTGGGTGCGTAGCGTCCTGTTCACGTTGCCGAGCGTCACTGAATCCACGATTTTCGTGGCCGGAGGGCGGAGGCGCCATACGACACTGCCCTCTGCGCGTTGTGCCAGTACGAGCAGTGTGGCATCGGGCTGCGGAAACACCGCTCGGGCGGGCAGCTTCGGCTTCCACTTCCATAGCCCGTTCGGCCCGTAGCGCTCGACCGACCCATCGGCGACGACTCCATAGATGTTCGCTCCGTCCCATGAGGCAACGACGGTCAACTTTGTCTTGGCAATGGTATTCGCTGTACCCTGCCGGAAATCGATGCGCGCTGGTGCGCCCTTGGCGTCGACGTATGCGATGCTTCCTGCCTCGTCGTCGAACGCAAGGACACGAACGGGCGCGGGCGCCGCAGGCGCGCTCCAGAGAACCGTATCGAGCCGGGGGTACGCGTACACGCGCGCTTCGCCGCCAGCCCGCGGCACGCGCAACACGAGATGGTCTGGACCGCGCGGCATGGTCGCCGACGGAGCCACCTGTGTCGACGGCGTATCCTGCCGGTCTCCACGACCGCAGGCCAATAGCGCAAGCGCTACGGCAGGCAGTGTCCTTCGCACGGGCACCAGAGCTCCCCCCGCCCAGGGGTGGCGTGAGCGGATACCGGCTCCGTCAGCGCGAGGCGTCCGCGAGAATCGGAACGACCTGCGCATCAGCCCACAGCCGCTCGATTTGATAGAAATTGCGCAGTGTCGGGTGAAACACGTGCACCACGAAGTCCACATAGTCGAGCAGCACCCACCGGCCCT
>JBDTMO010000036.1:0-16378 GCA_039934235.1 bacterium
CGAGCAGGCACGGCTCCCGCTCGAAGATGAACGCCTTGCCTTCATCGCGATGGTCGCCGACGGTGTTGGCGGCGCGGAGGGCGGCGAAGAAGCAAGCGCGACCGCCCTCGAAGTCGCCATGCATTACATGGCGCGCAGCACCGACTGCTACTATCAGTCCGACGGAAGCGACGAGCACTTCATCGACGCACTTCAGGACGCCGCAATGCGCAGCCACAAGGCGGTCATCGCGCGCGCGCGCGATGTGGCCGAGGGCCGTCCCATGGCGACGACGCTCACGTTGTGGATGGGCGTCTGGCCATTCTACTACCTGCTTCAAGTGGGCGACTCGCGTTACTACCGATATCGCGAGGGCGAACTCTCACAAATCACGCGCGATCAAACCATCGCGCAGGATCTCCTCGACCAGGGAATCTTCACCCGCACAATGGCCGCACGATCGCAATATTCGAACGTGCTGTCGAGCGCGATCGGTGGCGACACCGCACTGCCGGTCGTGACGCGCATGCGCTCCGATTGGAAGGCCATTCACCTTCTCTGCACCGACGGCCTCACCAAGCACGTGACCGACGAGAAGATCAGGGAACGCCTCGCGACGATGACATCGTCACGACAAGTGTGCGAACAATTGCTTCAGGACGCACTCGACAACGGTGGCAGCGACAACATCAGCATCATCGTCGGCCGATCGGTACCGCGTGCGCGACAAAGCAATTCCAGCATCGCATCCCCCACATAGCCGCTTTCACTGCTGGCGTACCCTCCGACAAATAGTACATTTGGTAAACTCTTCATGAGTAAATCGTCGCGCCCCTCGGCGTCGATGACCCGCGCAACGACATGACCCCTACCGAAATAGTCCGCGAGCAAATCGAGCGAAGCCTCGCGTACCACTACCGGCTTGATCGCGAGATTGGACGCGGCGGAATGGCCACCGTCTACCTCGCCCACGATCTCAAGCACGATCGGCCAGTAGCACTCAAGGTCCTGCATCCCGACTACTCGGCAGCCATTGGCGCCGAGCGTTTCGCGCGCGAGATCATGCTCGTGGCGCGGCTGCAGCATCCGCACATCCTTCCGCTATACGACTCTGGTGGGTCCGACGGCGTGCTGTACTTCGTCATGCCGCTCGTCGAGGGAGGATCGCTCAGGGACCGCCTCGACAGCGATTGCTCCATCTCACTCACCGAAACAGTCGGCATCATGCGGCAGGTCGCGGACGCACTCGATTACGCGCACGAACGTGGCGTCGTGCATCGCGACGTCAAGCCCGAGAACCTTCTGCTCGCGCATGGACAGGCGCTCCTCGCCGACTTTGGTGTCGCGCGCGTAAACGCCGCCATCGAGACGGGCCGGCAGACGCTCACCGCGCTCGGCTCGACGCTTGGCACGCCGGCGTACATGAGTCCCGAGCAGGCGTGCGCGGAAGACGACATCGACGGACGGAGCGACCAGTATTCGCTCGCGTGCGTCTGCTTTGAAATGCTGGCCGGCGCTCCGCCGTTCGAGGCGCACAATACGATGGCGCTCATCAGCAAGCACATCACTATCCAGGCGCCGCAGCTCACTGGCATTCGCGAACAACTGCCGCGCGGCATTGCAAACGCCGTCGCACGCGCCCTCGAGAAGGATCCCGCCAGCCGATTTGCGTCGATTCGTGATTTCGCGCAGGCGCTCGAAACCGCACTGGTGGAGCTCCGTCCGAACTCCACGAGCGACGAGCGTCTCCTCGCGCGGCAGAAGGACAACGATACGCGCAAGAAGGTGGTCGTCCTCGACTTCACGAACATCAGCGGCTCCGCCGACATCGATTGGCTCTCGAATGGCATCGCCGAAACGATTGGTGTGGACCTCCAGAAGATTGCGGGCATTCGCGTCGTCGGCGCGGACGCCATGGCGCGCAAGCGGATGCTCGGCGCTGCTCCCGCGGGCCCGACAACGCTCGAGCGCGCGTTCGAGATTGGACGCGCGGCTGGTGCGCATTGGGTTGTGTGGGGTGGATTCCAGCGCGCGGGGGAGCGCGTACGTCTCACGGCGCACTTCGGCGACATCGTGTCGCACGAGACGGTGAGTGCGGAGAAAATCGACGGCGCGTTGGACGACGTGTTCGCGCTGCAGGATCGCATCGTCACGTCGCTGGCGAACGTACTCGAGATTCGCCTGACCAATAGCGAGCTCGAAAAAATCGCGCGTCCTGAGACGACAGCACTTACGGCATACGAGCACTACGCAAAGGGAAAACGCGCCTTCCAGCAGTTCGGCAAGGAGAGCATGCGCCAGGCCGGCGAGCACTTTGGCGCCGCTGTGCAAATCGATCCGGGTTACGCGCTCGCATGGGCGGGGCTCGGCAGCCTGCTCATGCCGAAGTACATCGCGTTCGGCCGGCAGGAGGATCTCGATCACGGCGTCGCCGCGCTCCAGCGCGCAATGACGCTCGACCCCTCGCTCGGCGAGCCGTATCCGTTTCTCGCGTACATGTATTTGCGCCAGCGACGGTACGACGATGCGGTGAAGACAGCGCGTACGGCCATCGAACATGATCCGGGTGGTCCCATGGCGTGGTTCATTCTTGGGACGATCCTCAGTATGCGCGCGATTGCGACGAAAAACCCTGCCGATCTCGCGCGCGCTATCCTGCCACTCCTGCGTGCGCGTGCGATCAACGCCGCATTTCATCCGCCCGCCATGAGCGCCGGCGCGGTGTATATCCTGCGCGGCCAGTACTCGCATGCGGAGCCGCTGCTCGACGAAGCGATGGTTGTCGAGCGCTCGGGGCAGGGACATCTCTTCATCGGTGCGGCGGTGCAGCGCGCGTCCATCTACCTGAACTCGGATGAGCCGGAGCGCGCGCGAGAATTGCTGGCGTGGGCACTGAGTGCCTACCGTGCGATGGATCACGTGTATAGCGAGATCATGACGGCGTTCGCGCACATCGTCGAAGGATCGCTGGAGGAACGCAAGGGAAACTTCGCGGCGGCTCAACGCGCGTTCGACGCCGCGATTGCGCTCGCGGAGCAGCATCCGCATCGCGTGGGCATCGGCTCGCATTGGGTGCGCGCGCAGAGCGGCCTTGCCCGCGTGCGTTATGCGCGAGGCGAGGACGCCGCGTCGACTGAGGCGCTCGTGGCGGCCCGCTCGCTCTTCGAGGATCGCAGCCGATTTGTGTGGGCGCAACTCTTTGGCGCGACGGACGCCGACGTGTGGTATGATCTCGCGTCGACGTACGCGTCACGCGGCGAAGACGATGAGGCCGTTGCGGCACTGAAGCGCGCGATTGCCGCGTGCTGGTCCGACGTCAATCAGATTCGCTACGACCCCGCGTTTGCGTTCCTGCACGACAGGCCCGATGTGCGCGAGCTCTGTCTCGAAGCACAAGCCAAGGTCGTGTTGCCGCCGCCGATTGGCGCGGGCGGATTACCTGAGATGTAGTTGAAAAAGGGATGTCAGGCTCAATCCAAACAACCACAGCAGTTGCGGTTGTAATTGTGCTCTAACCATCACGAGTGACTGAATGCCACGCCTCTGCCTACCGATTGCGCTCTGCGTCTGTATAGCGACCGCCTCGATCGCCCACAGCCAAACAACTGGCGCCGCAGCGAGAGCGAGCGCACGCGACTACAGGCAGCACAACGAGGCAGAGATCCTGGAGGAGTTTTCGACCCTTCTCGCACTGCCGAATCTTGCGAGCGACTCCGTCGGGATCCGTCGCAACGCCGATCACCTGCTGACAATGTTGGGCAAGCGCGGCTTTACGAATACGCGGTTGCTCACGGTGCCAGGCGGCCCGCCCGCGGTATACGGCGAGCTTCCCTCGCCAGGCGCAACTCGCACACTTGTCCTCTACGCGCATTACGACGGCCAGCCACTCGATCCCAAGCAGTGGACCTCACCGCCGTGGACGCCGGTGCTGCGCGACAAGGAACCCAGCGCCGGAGGCAAGGTGATTCCCATGCCCGCCAAGGGTGGCCACGCCGATCCGGAAGCGCGCCTCTACGCGCGTTCAGCTGGTGACGACAAGGCGTCGATCATCGCGATACTCGCATCGCTCGATGCGATGCGCGCGTCGAAGACGACGCAGTCGGTAAACCTCAAGGTGTTCTTCGAAGGCGAAGAAGAGGCGAGCTCACAGCACCTCCGGCTGATCCTCGAGAAGTACGCGCCCCTCTTGACCGCGGACGCGTGGCTGTTTTGCGACGGGCCAGTGCATCAAAGTGGACGGCAACAAATCCTGTTCGGAAATCGCGGCGTCACGGCATTCGAACTCACCGTCTACGGACCGACCCGTGCGCTGCATAGCGGCCATTACGGCAACTGGGCGCCGAATCCAGGCGTGATGCTGGCAAACCTCGTCGCCAGCATGCGTGACGACGACGGACACATCAAGGTCGCCGGCTACTACGACGACATGCGCCCGATTACGCCGGCCGACCATCGCGCGGCGGCAGCGCTGCCGAAGTTCGACCCGGAGCTCCGCAAGGCACTTGGTCTCGCACACACGGAAGCAAACGATGCCCTGCTGGCCGAACGGATCATGTTGCCCGCGTTCAACCTGCGCGGGATGCGCGTGGGTGGCGTGCGGGAGACCGGCTCGAACACGATTGCGTCGGAAGCGTATGCATCGTTCGATCTAAGACTCGTGCCGGGCCAGGTTCCCGCGCACGTGCGTGCGCTCGTTGAAGCGCACGTCAAACGACAAGGCTACTGGGTCACCAACGACAGCGTTACGCTCGCGATGCGACTCGCACACGCGAAGATTGCGCGAATGGAGTGGACGGAAGGGTATCCTGCGTCGCGCGCCCCGATGGACGGCCCGTTTGGCAAGGCAGTACTCGCGGCACTGCGAGACGGCG
The DNA here is from genome assembly GCA_039934235.1 of bacterium. Classification (GTDB taxonomy): domain Bacteria; phylum Gemmatimonadota; class Gemmatimonadetes; order Gemmatimonadales; family Gemmatimonadaceae; genus AG11. Next base: position 4,851 of record JBDTMO010000036.1, read on the forward strand.
CGAAAGAGTCGCCGCTTGCAATTCCCACCTCTGGCGCCACTGGGCCAACGTACCTGTTCGAGCAGGTGCTCAAGGTGCCGATGATTCACCTGCCCATCGCCAACTACGACGACAATCAGCACGCCGCCGACGAAAACCTGCGTCTGCAGAATCTCTGGGACGGAATCGAGACGTACGCGGCCCTACTCGCCGGCATCGGCAAGACGTGGGGCGACAGGCCGGTTCCGTAGCGGCCACATCACGGCCAATCGACGCCGGAGACAAACGCTCAGCATGCTCGAAGCGTAGTGACGTGAGAGCGATGCAACTCACGTCACTGACACGCGCCCAAGATCTTCGATGTCTCGCTGGCAATTTTACAGGCTGTTCGCGCTCATACTTGCCGTTGTTGCCTCGGCATCCACTGCGCATGCGCAGGTAGGCGCAACCACCGACATCATCACCGGCACCGTCGTCGGTCCCGACGGGAAGCCAATCAATGGCGCCACCGTCGAGGTGACGTCCGTCGAAACAGAGGTCACGCGCCGCAAGACCACCAACGATCAGGGGAAGTACACGCTCCTCTTCCCCGACGGTGGCGGACAATACCGCATCACTGTCCGGCACCTCGGCATGCTCCCCGTCACGTTCTCGGTGGCCAAGCAGGCTGATGAAGATCGTCTCGTCGCCGATGCGAAGATGACCGCCGGCGTCACTACGCTCTCGACCGTTCGCACGGTCGCAACTCGGCCTCCCAATCCAGCCGATCGGCCCACGGCGGGCTCACTCGAAACGGCATTGACGGGCGCACAGTTGATGCGCCTTCCAATCGACCCGAGCGACCTCAACGCCATCGCCGCCCTTGCCCCGGGAGTTGTCAGCATCCCAGGCACCGACAGTACTGCCGCGGGATTCTCCGTCGCCGGACAGCGGCCCGATCAAAATCAGATCACGCTCGACGGACTTTCCTTCGGTGGCGCGGGCGTGCCCGCCGAGGCCGTGCGCAACACGCGCGTGATCACGAATACGTATGATGTGAGCCGAGGCCAGTTTACCGGCGGGCAGGTTGCGACGACGACGAAAGGCGGGACGAACATCGCAAACGGCTCGTTCGGATATGGCCTGCACGACCCGTCGCTTGAATTCACGTCGGCCGCTGACACGGCTGGTTCCGGCGCGTTTTCCGGCGCCTACACACGCAATCAACTCAGCGGTGGACTCGGCGGCGCCTTCGTAAAGGACAAGGCGTTCTGGTTTGCGTCGTTCCAGGTGAACCGGCAGACGAGCAACCTGCAATCGCTGCTTAGCGCCGATCCGCTCGCACTGCAACGACTCGGCGTCCAACCCGATTCGGCAGCGCGCTTTCTCGGGCTGCTCAGTGGTTATCAGGTTCCTCTCAACCTCGATGGCATTCCTGATGACCGGCTCACCGATAACGCCACCGGCATCGCGCGCTTCGATTACCACATCAATGAAGATCACTCGCTTACGGCGAGAGTGAATTGGGCCGGCTCACGCGCCGACAACTTCCGCAGCGAGCAACTTGGCATCCCGCCGCTCGGCGGCGATCGCGGCACGTCGTCTGGCGGCGTCATGGTCTCACTCGCGTCGACGCTGTTCGACCAGTTCGTGAACGAGGGCCGAGCGTATTACGAGCGCAGTCATCAATCCGCGAATCCGTATTTCGATGGACCCGAAGGCCGAGTGCGCGTGTCGTCGCTGTTGTCCGATGGAGTGATCGGGGTGAGTTCGCTCAACTTCGGCGGCAATCCCGCATTGCCGACGTCGAGCCTGAGCGACCAGCTCGAGTTCACTGATGAAATTTCCTGGATTCGCGGCGGTGGCCATCGCTGGAAGCTTGGCCTGCTGTTCAACCTGAGCGACAACTCGCAGCAGTCATCCACCAACCGCGACGGCACGTTCACATTCAATTCGCTCGCGGACTTTGCGGCGAATCAACCGTCGCAATACACGCGTCTCTTTTCTCCTTCCGCTCGCTCGACGAGCGCCCTGAACACCGCGCTCTATGTCGGCGACAGTTGGCGCAAGAGCGCAGCGTGGCAGTTCGTCTACGGCGCACGCGTCGAGGGCTCGGCCTATCGTGGTGCGCCAGCGTCCAACCCTGTTGTAGAATCGCAATTTGGTCACAGCACATCCGACTTTCCTGACGAAATCCACGTCAGCCCACGACTCGGCTTTACGTGGATCATCGGCGCACAGAATCGCGTGAATGGCGTTGATCAGGCGCCCGCGCCTGATGGGCGCGGTGGTGGTGGCGGGGGCGGTCGTGGTGGTGGCGGCGGCGGTGGTGGTAGAGGCGGCGGTGGTCGTGGTGGCGCCGCAGCCATTCCCGGTGGCGTGAACAGCTTTGGTGTGCTGCGCGGCGGAATCGGCGAGTTTCGCGGTAAAGTCCCGATCGGGTTGATGAGCTCTGCCATCGATGCCACGGGACTTCCATCAGGAGAGATGCAACTCGTCTGTGTGGGCAGCGCGGTGCCCATTCCCAACTGGTCGCTGTTTCAGACTGACCCGTCGTCGTTGCCCAGCACGTGCGCCGATGGAACCGGTCCAGGACAGGCCTTCTCGAATACACGATCGAACGTCACGCTGTTCGATTCCAACTTCACTGCGCCCCGCGCTTGGCGCGGATCGCTCGGATTTCAGAAGCGGCTGGGATTGCGGTATAGCGCGAGCGTCGATGGATCGTATGCATTGGGGACGCACTTGTATGGCGTCACGGATCTCAACCTCAATTCGACGCCGCAGTTCCAGCTGACGAGCGAAGGAGGACGGCCCGTCTACGTACCCGCGTCGTCGATCATTCCCGCGACGGGCGCGGTAAGCGTGCTTGGCTCGCGGCGTGAGAGTGCATTCGCGCATGTGTACGACCTCTCGTCGCAACTGGAATCGCGCACTGCGCAGGTGACGACGACATTCAACGGCGTGAGCCTGACGAATCTCATCTGGAGTTTGTCCTACACGTATCAAAACGTTCGAGACCAATCTTCATTCTCGGGCGGATCTCCGGCCGGCGGATTCTCGTCGCCCACGACGGCTGGTGATCCGAACGTGGTCAGCTGGTCGCGTAGCAACCTCGGTCGTGCGCACAACGTGCAAGGCACGTTGACGTGGATGGCCAAGCCATGGCTCGACCTGACGTCTGTCATGGGCTTCAGCTCAGGCGCGCCGTACACGCCGCTCGTCGGCAGCGACATCAATGGCGACGGCGCGCGCAATGATCGCGCGTTCGTCTTCAATCCTGCAACCGCACCGGACAGTGCGCTCGTGAACGGCATGACGCGACTGCTTGCGGAGGCGCCCGCAAAGGCACGAAGCTGCCTGCTTGCACAGATGGGGCAGATCGCCAGCCGCAACACCTGCGTTGGTGACTGGACTCCGCGGCTCGACTTCCAGGCCAACCTGCGGCCCAACCTTGGCGGCATGATTCAGCAGCGGTTGCAGTTGCAGGTGCAACTCGCCAACCCGCTCACCGGCATCGATCAACTGCTGCATGGCTCCGATAACCTGCGCGGCTGGGGCCAGACGAGTCGCGTCGATCCAAATCTTCTCTTCGTGCGCGGCTTCGATCCGTCTACGCAGCGCTTCGTGTATCAGGTGAACGAGCGCTTCGGCAATAACCCGGCAACGCGATCGGCGGTGTTCAATCCGTTCCAGGTCGCGTTTACGGGACGGCTGCAAGTTGGTCCTGACATGCAACGCGATCGCGCGCAGGCGCTGCTCCGTGCGATCACCGGGCGTGGTGGCGCTGCGAATGGTCGGAGCCTTGATGTGCAGAACATCGTGAATCGAGTGGCGCCAAATCCGGCAACGACGCTGCGGTTGATCGCTGATTCATTGCACCTCACGCTCAGCGACGAGCAGTGGAGCAGGGTGGACTCGGTGGCGGCCGCACTGGAGACGAAGGACTCCGTGCTCGTTGACGAATTGCAGATCCATCTCGATTCGGCGGGCGGCGACGTGAGGCAGGCATTCCCGCGCATTCAGCCAGCGCTGCAGCTTGCGCGAAACAACTACGTGGCGGCGGTCAAGCAGATGCAGGCGATTCTCCCGCCCGAGCAGTGGGAGAAGCTGCCGGAATGGTTCAAGAATCCAACCACGAACGCGAATGCAGGGCGTGGCCCGGGACAAGGCGGCGCTCGAGGTCAACGTCCGCCGGGCTGAGTTGTCATCCTTGCTGAGCGAGCGCAGCAGACAGACTGTCATCCTGAGCGAGCGCAGCAGAAAGACTGTCATCCTGAGCGAGCGCAGCGAGTCGAAGGATCTGCACCTTGCGCCGCGCGCGGGCTTTGATGACAGCTCGTGCCGATGTGCTGTATCGAGGAGTCGCGTCACGTACTGCCTCCGCAACGGCCGGCTGCCGGAACTCGAGGCTATCACTCATCGTTTGCGCGATCAGCTTTCTAAAGTGCTAAGTCGCCCGTATTAGGGGTATGAGAATTGTGGGCGGCGTGTATACGCCGCCATGCGAAGTGATATAACTCCGAGGAAGCGGAGACGATCGCTAGCAACTCACTCGATTCCCATGAACACAACGTCCAGCTCGACGCGCACGGTTAGATCGACTGTTGGCACCCGCCAATGGAGAACGTTGCGCACCGTTTCGCTCGTGCCACCGATACAGGACACCTCGACGCTTCGGTCCCACCTGTCTACCAACCAGACCTCACGCACTCCAAGCGTCAGATACGCGTCACGCTTGAACTCGCGGTCATATACTCGCGACGAACGACTGAGAATCTCCACCGCCAACCAGTGCTCCGTCGTGTCCGCCCACCGCTCGCTGATGGGATAGCGCGCCGGAATGACCAGAATATCCGGCGCGAGTTGGGCCTTCGGTGGAAACGAAATGGCGCCCGGAGCGCAGACGAACGCGTAACCCGGCGATTGCACGGCGCTGATGAGATCGGCCGCGATGCGCGACGCAATACCTGATGCGGCATTCCGGACGCCGGCGTCACAAGCAGCACGCCATCGAGCAACTCGTACCGGTTCCCATCGCGTGGGAACCGCTCGAGATCCTCGACCGTGTAGTACGGGATCGTAGCGGGCATGCCCATACTCTATGTCCCTCGGCGCAGGTTTGTCCACTCGGCATCGAGACAACCTGCCGAGGGCAGCCTGGAGGTGCGTCACCATTTGATTGCAGTTCGGATTAGAACCTCGCTTCCACCTCCAAGGTCAACGCACCTGAACTGCGCAACAGCAGCTACGGGCCCTTCGCCTGCTGCTCAGGACGACAGCCAACGCGTTTGCGCTCGACGATCGCGAATAGCGACATTGCACGTCGATGATCCATCCTCTCGCCGTACTCGGCGCTGCTCCAGCCGGAGAACGCCTCGAACGTATTCTCCGCTCGCCGAACTTCCGCGACGGCGCATTTCGCAATCCCGTCGAGACCACGATGATGACCGGCTCGTACTGGTCGTCGCTGCGGCGCCAACTGTCAGGGCCCGAACAAAGAGTGCCGCCGGCACCGCTGCCAATCGTTGCCCTCACGCATGCGAACTTTGCCGAGTTGCCGACGTCCGGACTCCGCGTGACGTGGCTGGGACACGCCACCACGCTCATCGAAATCGATGGCTATCGCGTGCTCGTCGATCCCGTGTGGGGCGAGCGTGCTTCACCCTCGCAGCTCGTCGGCCCCAAGCGCTTTCACGCGCCGCCAATTCCGCTCGGCGAACTGCCTCCGCTCGACGTCGTGATCCTCACGCACGACCACTACGACCATCTCGACATGGCCGCTGTTCGCGCGCTCGCGGCGAACCCAGCGCAACAACGCCTGCAATGGGTCACGGCACTCGGCGTCGGCGCACACCTCGAGCTGTGGGGCATTCCACCGCGGCGCATCACCGAACTCGATTGGGGCGATGCCGCCCACGTCGGCGGTTTGAAGATTACCGCACAGCCAGCGCGACATTTTTCGGGACGCACACTCAAGCGCGATCAGACACTGTGGGCCTCATGGGTGATCCGCGGTCCCCTGCATCGCGTATTTCATAGCGGTGACACCGGCTTCTTCGACGGTCTCGCCGACATCGGCGCGCGGCACGGACCATTTGATCTCACGATGATCAAGATCGGCGCGTACGGAGACACCTGGCCTGACATCCATCTCAATCCGGAGCAGGCAGCGCGCGTCCATACAATGATTGGTGGCGAGGTATTGCTCCCCATCCACTGGGGCACGTTCAATCTCGCGTTTCACGCGTGGGATGAACCAGCGGAGCGTTTACTCGTCGCCGCTGAGAGCGAACACGCTCGTGTCGTGATTCCTCGGCCGGGTCAACAGATCGAACCGGCGTCGTTGCCCGAGGCGCAAGCGTGGTGGCGCACCCCTGTCATCCCGCATGAGCAAGCAGAGTGAGCGAGTGTCGGGATCTATTTTTAGTGACCCGTAGGACGCTACGGCGCAGCGATGGTAGATACCGACATTCGCTGCGCTCATGCGGGATGACAGGCTTGTTACGTGCCTAGAAACCCAGCCGCCCAATCCGCACGACCATTCGCGCGCGCCTGCTCCACCACTGGGGCCCAGTCATACTCGAGTGCAATCAACTCGACACTCCATCCCTTGCCACGCTGCGTCGCAATCGCAAATCGCGCGTGCGGCGATCCAACCTCCGCAACGTGCCAATCATCATCGTCCGCATAGCGCGGACAACCGACGCTACCAGGATTGATCACCACGCGCTCATTCGACTGTGCAACGTGCGGCGCGTGACTGTGTCCACACAAGATCAGCCCTGCCTCGACACCATCGAGGCGCGACGCAACCGCCGCCCCTGACGCCAACGCGAGCCTGCCGTCCACCTTGTCGTGCAGCAAATACTTCTTGTCGCTCGACGGCCTGCCGTGCACGGCGAGAATATCACCCTGCAATTCGATAAACGGCGGAAGTGCGCCTAACACCTCGCGCTGCGTTTCCGTCAGCGAATCATGTGTGAAGCGAGTGGAGCGCGGCATGTCCGCAAGCGGTGTGTCCGTCAACGACCGATCGTTGTTGCCACGCACCGTCGGCATATCGATCGCCTCCAGGAGCTCGAACGTTTCCCTCGGCCAAAGTGGACTCGTGACGCAGTCGCCAAGATTGATGATCGCATCGACGCCGCGCAGCTGGATGTCTTCCAGCACCGCTTCCAGTGCGACGAGATTGCCGTGGACATCCGAGATGATCGCAAGACGCATGTGAAATGCAATGGTTAAGTCCTGTCCATGACACACTCGCCACTCACCGTCGCGCTGTGCCACTCCCTGACGGAATGAGCAGCGAGAATGTTGCCCCGCCACCGACCGTTTCACGAACACGCAGGTCGCCGCCGAGGAGCCTCGCGACGCGGCGCGCAATCGCAAGGCCGACGCCCGTGCCTGGTGCTATGGCGACAGACGCCGGCACACGAAAGAATTCCTCGAACACTCGCTCCCTGAGCGGCTCTGGAATTCCTGGACCAGTGTCGCACACCTCGAGCACCATCACGTCTCCGAGCTCAGCGTCACGTTCGGCAGCCACAGTCAGCTCGACGATGCCGCCTCGTGGCGTGTACTTCACCGCGTTCGAGAGGAGGTTGCCAAGCACCTGCCGCACTCGCACCGGGTCCGTCTTGATGATGGTCGATGCATTTGGCCCAACGGCTTCGAGCTTCAGCTGCAGGTCGAGCCCCGCCGCTTGGGACATCGCGCGATAGTCATCGACACAGTCACTCGCGATGCGCGCGACGTCGGCGTCACTGCGCTCGATACTCAACTCGCCCGCGTCGGCGCGCGAAAGCTCCACCAGGTCGTTCACCGTATCGAGCGTTGCCGACAGCAGGCTTCGCAGGCGAACGATCATCTTGGCCTGCGCATCCGGAACCGGCCCCAGTGCGCCGTCGGCGAGGAGGTCCGCATAGCCGCGCGCTGCACCAAGTGGATTCTTGAGGTCATGGGTCACACCGCGCATCAACGCAGACTTCGCGGCCATCGCATACTCCGCCTTGCGCTGACCTGATTCCGCAGCGTGAGAAAGCAGCAGCGTCCGTCGCGCCGTCCAGGCAACCGCAGCGAGCGCCAGCAAGGCGAGAGGCACCAGCCCGCCCGGAACCATCACACTCATGCGTTCGAGGTCGCTGATCTGGGCTCGCTCCTCATCGGTGCGCGCATTCAACTCGTCCTCGAGCAACTGCATGTTCGACAGTGCGAGCTGCACTGTCTCCCACCGCCTGCCGCGCGTACCAGCCGCCCCCGCTCCATGAATCGCCGACTTGCCCGCGCGTGCCTCGGCAGCGAATCGATCCTCTTCAAGTCGCCATGCCGCAATGGACGCTCTCGCTTCCGCAAAGCGCGACACCGCTTCCGGACCGACTCGTCGCACAAGCGAATCAAGGGAGTGCTGGTCCCTCGCGATAGACGCTTCCGCAGAATCAGCAGCAACGGCGGCCGCTGTGGATTGCCCGCCACCTTCCGCCAATTCGCTTCGGGCAGCGAATTCCGTCGCCAGCGCTGCTTCGAGATCGTTGGTGTGCACCAGCGCTGGCGAAACGACATCGGTCACGTATCGCCGAATCTTTTGCAGCCGCGCCCCGGTAAAAAAGGGCGCGGCAAAAAGAAGAATCAGGGCGACGGCGATGAGCACCAGCGGCGACCACCAAAACCGCGATTGCTGTGCAGCCCGTTGCTCAATGGCCGGAGTCATTCGTCCTGCGTCACGCGAGTTACGGCGTCAGGGCGGCGGGCTTGCTCTCCTTCGCATCCTCGACCGTCTTCAACACATCGCGCCACACGAACTTGTGCCCTGTGTGACGCACCCAGTAATCCATCCACGCCATTTCTGCGGTTGATTTCAGCAGCGCGTTGCGAGGATCGGGAATGCCATGCGACGCGCCTGGATAGACGTACAACTCCGTCGGGACGCCAAGTCGCTTGAGCGCCATGTGCAGCCCTTCGCTCTCGGGACGCGGAACACGAGGATCTCCATCGACCACGTGAATCAGCGTCGGCGTCTTCGCGTTCTTGATGTATGCCGCTGGTGACTGCTTCCACCAATGCTCCATGTCGTCGTAATACATCTTGTCGCCCAGATACCACTGACGAATCCGCTGCGTATCGCTCTCGCCATACATGGATATCCAGTTGTAGACGCCCGCCCCGGTCGAGATCGCCTTAAAGCGGTTCGTATGCGTAAGAATCCAATTCGACCAATGTCCGCCGGCGCTCCATCCGAGCACGCCCATCTGCGTGCTGTCCACAAGGCCTTGCGCGATCAGGTGGTCCACGCCGGTCATGATGTCCTGATACCCCTTCGTGAAGTAGTCGCCCTGACTTTCGGTGGCGAACTTCTGCCCGTAATTGGTGGAGTTGCGATAGTTCGGCATCAACACGGCATAACCAGCGCCCGCGTACACTTGCGAACCGTATCCACCATTGAAGCTCAACACGTCGGCCGCAGCGGGCCCGCCATGAATAGCAACGATGAGCGGATAGCGTTTGCCCGATTGATATCCAACCGGCTTCACGAGAACGCCGCCAACCGTTCGTCCATCAACCGACGTCCACGAGATCTCCTCGGCATCGCCTAACGCGAGCTCGCGCGTCCAGGGATTCGCGTCGGTCAGTTGCGTCCACGCGCTGCGCGTTCCGACGTCTCCCACACTCGCGACCGTAAACACGGTGGACGGCGTGTGCGGATCACTGCGCGTAATGAAGACTCGATTCGTCTCGTCGTCCTGCGCGGCACGCACGCTGGCCTTGTCGTTCGTGATTTGCCGCACTTTGTTCGCGGCCACATCGAGCGCCATGAACTGATCGGTCGCCTTGATGCCTTCATTGAAGTAGATGGTGCCGCCATCGGCCGACCAGAATCCAACGGTGACGTCTCCGTCGAAACCGGCGCCGAGTTTCTTCAGCGGACCGCCTTTCGCGGCGACGTCGCGGAGATACACTCGGCGACTGTGCATGTAGACGAAGTCGTCCGGCGCAGAAAACGCGATCCTCCGGCTGTCCGGCGAAAAGCTGATGCTGCTCTCGGCGATGTCGGTGTTCTTCGTCAATCGCTCGATCTGGCCTGACGCGACTTCGAGCAGGTAGAGGTCCGCGTTGCCCTCCTGCTCGAGGATGTTGCGGTCATAGCGATTGGCGGAGATGCCGTGGAAGCCGATCCACTTTCCGTCGGGCGAAATGGTCAGGTCGCCAACGCTGACGGACGTATCGCGCGTGAGTCGCGTGGTGCGCTTCGTGTCGACGTCGAGTGCCCACAAGCTCGACACTGGAGTCTCCATGTTGCGAATGCGCACATCGAACCGCTTCTCGAGTCGCAACTTGGCATCGGGGTCGACGGTATCAGCCGTCGCGAAGTAGATGCGCTTCGAATCCGGCGCAAGGCGCCACAGGCCAACGCCGCTGGGATGACGTGTGAGCTGCGTTGGCCTTGCCGAGTCACCTGCGATGAGGCCGGCAACTTGAACGGCGTAGAGTTGCTCCTGCGTCGCGACGCCGGATCGGTACACAAGCCATTGTCCGTCCTTCGAGAAGGCGTATGTCGACACGCCGTCGCGTGCGTCGGTAATCTTGCGCGCTTCGCCGCCGTCGGGACGCATGAGATACAGCTGCGACGTCGCGCTTCCCATACCGCCGCCTGCCGCTGCGGGAAAGTACGGCGCACCCGGTCCAGTCAACGGCAGTGCGCTGCCGCGCGAGGCGCTCGGCGCCGCGTTCGCGTCGCGATCGGAGAGAAATACGAAGAACTGTCCGTCGCGCGACCACTGCGGCGCCGTCTCGCTCTTGTCGGCGGTGTAGGTGAGGCGCCGAGTGCTCGAGACGCCCTGTTGAGTGCCTACCAAATAGAGGTCAGATTGGCGTCGCGCTTCCTTCCAATCGGGCACACTGAGCGTATACAGCGCCCGTTTGCCATCCGGGCTGGGTACCAGCGTCCCGATCTGCCGCATGTTCTGCACGTCGAGCCAGTTCATCGGGCGCGGCGCGCTTCTCGACGCAGGGGCCCCGGCAGGGGGTGCCGTCTCTTGAGCGGAAGCCGTGGCGATGGCTGTGCAGGACAGCGCGACGACGGTGGCAATCGCGGCGACGCGCAGCTGGCGGGAATTTGTCATCATCGGGAACGCTGAGGGAGGTTTGGCAGGCGCAGAGACACTTTTCATAGGATGGGACCGCAGCGTCGCTACCGCCAGATACGCATTGGGTTCACGCAAGGTTGTGCGCCCTTGTCGCTCCCAGAGATTGTCATCCCGCACGAGCGACCGCTCGTGTCGGATCCAATAAACGTCGCGCGTGGCCGGCGATGGCAGATCCCAATTGCAGGGGCCGGTATACAGGCAAACCGGTCGCGCCTTGAATTGCTCGTGCTTGGGCGGTCAGAGCCGCAAAAGCAACAACAACGGCTCACCACGGATTTCGCGGAACCACGCGGATACGGCAACTGCATTTCAGCTTTTTGTTTATCCGCGCTTTTCCGCGAAATCCGTGATAGGCAGTTGCAGTTGCAGTTGCAGTTGCAGTTGCAGTTGCAGTTGCAGTTGCAGTTGCAGTTGCAGTTGCAGTTG
>JBDTMO010000037.1:0-16307 GCA_039934235.1 bacterium
CGCTCGTGTTCGAAAAAAACACGTTGATGAGCGAGGAGGCGACGTGCAGGTGCTTCGAGTACGGCAGGTAATTCAGGAAGACGAGAATGAGCAGCGCGTGCGACCACCAGAACAGTTGAAAGCGCGCCAGCGCTGCCCGCGGCTGCATCATGTGCGAAATCCAGGTTCCGATCGCCCTGGAGACGAACTTCTCGGGCCCGACGACCTGCGGAAACACGGCAAACAGAAACGCGTTCGCGAGCAGCAGCGTGACCATCAGGCCGCCAATCATACTGAGGATGATCAGCGCGTCGGTGTGCTCGAGATCGTCGCCTTCGAGGCGCTTGGGGTGCACCACGAGCCGGCGATACAGTGCGAAGCTGACCGCGACGATGACCAGCAGCGCGAAGATGTCCTGCGACGCCGAATACGCGATGAAAATGGGCGCCGGCAGGATCCACGCGTAGGAGAATCCCTGGACGACACCGGAGATGAGAATCTCGACGGTGCCCGCCGTGAGCACCACGAAGCCCCAGAAAATAAGGGCGTGCATGGGACCGGCGACGGGATCGCGGAAGATCTTCTTCTGCGCAATCCCGATCGAGAGAACGTTCCGGATTCGTATGAGCGGATGATCGGTGCGATCCTCGGCGTGGCCGAGATTCAGGTACGCAACCAACCGCTGAACGTTTAGTGCAAAGAACCCCGCCGCAACAACAAGAATGACAAGAAAAGTGACATTCTGCGGGTTCATGTCGTCACGGCTGGGCCGGCTTCCTTCCGAAGACGCCGCGGATCGACGCCACCATCCGCTTTACGACCGCAACGGTGCGGTGCCAGAACATGAGGAGAAAGCCAACGGCAGCAGCAAGCGCCGAGGCAAATGGCATGAGCACATCTGGTCCGATATACATCGCGGTTTTGACAAAGGGGATGAATGGCGTCGAGGCTGGCTACGCTGATCGACTCACACGGCGTCCGCACCGCCCGTTCAACTTATCACGCAAAACGGTATGCGGGGAGTGCGGCTGTGCATCACTACTGGAATACGGCGTCGAAAACCGGTGACGTGTACAGTGAACCGAACGTCGAGAGGTGATTGTCATCCCGGTACAATGACTTCCCCCCTTGAACGATTCGGCACTGTGTCCGGTCACACAACCGGTCTGCGACACTGACTACGCGAACCCCTGACAACGAGGCCAGCCGGGCGAAGATTGCCCGCACTTCGACGGTGCGGGCTTCATACGCCGCGCGGCTGGGGGCGATGAGCTTGCTGGCGTCGCGACCGGTGCGCGAGGCGATGGCGATAGCCGAGGGCACGTCATAACCGATTTCCGGCGTCTCGTCCACGAGCACGACCTTCCGGCCCATCGCAAGCAGGCGGTGAACGGTGCGGGTCAGTCCGCGCTCGAGTAACGCCCCATTGCTCGGAACCCACGCGCCATTAGTTGACGCGTCACGCAACATGATGGCGTCGCGACTTTCCGACTTGTACCGGCCTTGTGGATACACGGCCCATCGCGCGGCAAGGATGACCATCTTGATGTCCGAGCGAACTTCAATGTTGTGAAGAACCTGGTCTGTCCGCACCGAGCACCAGAGGAAGCCCTTTCGGTCAATGCCGGTGAGGGGGGCACATGCGTCGGCGGCCGCGAGGTAACCCGCGCTGCGATGCTCGGTCGCGCTGATGTTGATGGACGTCGCCAGTGAGCGCGCGTGTGAGTCGCCCCACACCACGAACGTCGGGCGCGCCGCGGCGCTTCCGAGTCTGCACGACTGGCCGCCATCGAGCACGGCGGAGCGCTTGCATCCGAGCCAATGCGTCCAAGCGCTGTCCAACTCCACGTCGCCCGCGGCAGAGGCCGTAGTCGTCATCGCCGGTATTGCCCGCTCATATAGAGGTGCGGCCAGCGCGACTACCACGGCAATCGATGCAACCGACCAACCCAGCACGCTGCTAACCGACCCCGTGATTCGCGACCGAAATGGCTGTTCCACGAACCGCCAGCTGGTCGCAGCGAGGACCGTCGTGAGAACCAGGGCGGCGATTCTCTGCATCACGGTCAATTCCACGATCGAGTACTCTTCCGCAAAAACCAGTACTGGCCAATGCAACAGGTACAGCGAGTAGGAGATGGTTCCGATGAAGGTGAGAGGCCCGAGGCCAAGCAGGCGGCCAGTGCGCGTTGGAGTGCCGGATCCCGTGTAGATGAGCAAGGCACTTCCGATTGTTGGAACTGCCGCTGCAACGCCTGGGAAGGCCGTGTCTGGTGTATAGAGCAGCATTGCACCAATCACCAGCGCGAGACCAATTGCCGCGAGGGCGTCGCGCGCCACGCTATTCGTGACGCGCGGCAACTCGTCCGTCGCGACGAAGGCGCCAATCATTAGCTCCCATGCACGGGTCGGTGCGAGGTAGAACGCGGCCGATGGATCGGTCCTCGTCGCCACCAGGCCGGTCACGAATGAGCCCACAGCAGCGATTGCGATCCACCGCCCAAACCGGTCACCCAAAAAGCGATGCACGACGAGGAGGAACAGCGGGAACAGGAGATAGAATTGCTCCTCGACAGCGAGTGACCACGTGTGCAGCAGCGGCATGTGGTGCGCCTGCGGTCCGAAGTACCCCGATTCCCTCCAGAACAGCAAGTTGGACGAAAAGAGCGCCACAGCGATGATGCTCTTCCCGACCTCTCTCGATGCCTCGGGGTTGAGGATGAGCGAACCGACGACGGTCACGAGGATCGTTGCATAGAGCGCCGGAAGGATACGACGCGCCCGCCGGGCGTAGAAGCGCGCAACCGAATACGCGCCACCGCGAATCTCAGCGAGGATGATCCTGGTGATCAGGAAACCTGAGATCACGAAGAAGACGTCCACGCCGGCAAAACCACCCTGGAAGCGCGAAAAGCGCGCATGAAACAGGAGCACCGATATGACCGCGACGGCGCGCAAGCCGTCGATATCAGCGCGATAGCTCTCCTTTCTCTCCGGGGCGTTGCTCACGGCGCGGGCACCTTCGCTGACGAGTTCCTCACACGGAGGACGTCTTCGACGACGTCCATGAACCGCGGCAATACGGCCGACTCGGACCAGTTGGCCTTGAACGCTTCGACGGCCGTCGTGCTCAAGCGCGCCCGCCGATCGGGCTCGTCGAGGTAGCGATGCAACGCTGCCTCGAGTTCAGCGGGCGTCTCGAACAGGTCGCCCGCTCCGGCGCGATCGAGAATCTCGGGAAATGGACCGATGCGACGAGCCACCACGGGCGTGCCCTGCCGAAATGCCTCGATGATGATAATGCCAAAGGTCTCGAAGCATACCGAGGGCACTAGCAGCGCCGTCGCGTGCCGATAATAGCGCGAAAGGTCGTCGGAGGGAACATTGCCGAGAAAGCGCACGCGGGGATTGCCGGCGGCGAGCGTTCGCAGTTGGTCGGCGTAGTCTCCATTTCCTGCGACCAGCAGGTCTGCGCGGTGAAAGGAACCAAAGACGGGGATGACGTCATCCAGTCCCTTGATCTTTTCCAGCCGGCCAACGAACAGGAAATACGGGCGATCATGCGGCGACGCGTCGCCCGCTGCCACCGGAGCGGGCTCCGTGTCGGGCAGGAAGTACGGCACCACCGACATCTCGCGCGTAAAGCCGAACTCTTCATGCTTCGCTCGGCTGAATTCACTCATCGCGATGAATCGGTCTACCAGAGGGAGCTGACGTTCCAGGTATCCCGTGTACCGCCACAGTTGCGGTGGGCGATGATAATGCAGCACGCAGCGCAGGCACTCTTTCTGTGTGCACACCTCGCGATTGTGCCGCCACAGCACGTGCGAGGGACACACGAGCCAATGTTCGTGCGCCATGTAGATCGTCGCGCCGCGTCCGTAGCTGAGCAGGCCAGGCCCGCCAACGAGCGACACGTTGTGGAACACGGTGACGTCGAAGTTTCCCGCGTCCATGACCTCGCGAATATGCGCGCCGTGGACGACCGGATTTCCGGTCTGTTGCGTGAGCAGGTTCGAAACGCCGCCTAACTTGCTTCGCAACGTCACTATTTCCACGCCGTCGTTGGCGGGAAGTGCGACTGGTTCCCGATTGGCGAGGGTGACGTACGCGTCCGCGTCGTGAATCACGGTGACGTGATGTCCACGCCGCACCAGCGCCTGCGAGAGGCGCTGCACGCCCATGCCATCGCCGCCGAAATTGTATGGCGGGTAAAACGTGGTGAACATTGCGAAACGGAGCGGCCTCACGCGGCTGCCTCGCGCAATGCAGCGAGCGTGGCGTCGGCCGCATGTGCCCACGTGAGCGCGGCCGCGCGCGATTGCGCAACGGAAGCCATCGCCGAGCGTTCCGGTTCGTCCGTCGCCAGACGCCGCATGGCTTCCGTGAGCGCGGCGTCGTTCCCCGGTTCGACGAAAACGCCCCCGCCCGCGAGCAATTCGGGGAGCGGGCTTGCCGTGGTCGCGATGACGGGGCATCCGCACGCCGCCGCCTCCACCGCCGGCAGGCCGAAGCCTTCGGCCAATGACGGAAGCAGCAGGGCGAGTGCGCCGGTGTGCAGATGTCGCAGCTCTTCGTCGGGGAGGAACCCCGTCCAGTGCACCAACGCGCCGGTACCGGCACTGTCGATGGCGGCCCTGATTTCGCCTTGATTGCCAAGGAAGGAGTCGCCGCTCAGCGCGCCCACGAGGAGCAGGTGCGGCGCGGCGTCACCAAGCTCGCGCGCGATGGTGGCGTGCGCGCGAACGATCGCGGCGACGCGTTTGTGCGGGCTGAATCCGCCCACATAGGTGAACCATCGTGCGTCTGCGGGCAGGCCAACGCGACTCGCCGCGGCGCGAACGTCACCCGGTGCGCTTGGCGAGTAGATGGCGGCCGGCGCTTCCACGGCCACACGAAGGCGATCCCGCGCAACGCCCAGCACTTCCACGAGCTCGCGCGCGGCGTAGTCGCTCACGGTGAGGATGATGCGCGACTGAAACAGGGCGAGCCACACTTTCGCGCGCCAGAACGCGCGCGCACGCCAGGTGGGCAAGGTGAGCTCGGGAAATCGTTCGGCAATCGCGTCGTGAATCGTGACGACGCAGCGCAGTCGCGGTGGCAGGGGGAAGTACGTGTAGACGCTCGGCGAGAAGAACACGTCGAGCTGTTCCGCGGCGACGGCACGTGAAAAGCGCAGGATATCGGCTGGTCCTCGGCTCCCGTCGGCGCTTGCGGCGTCGGTGGGAGAGGCGGATTGCGCGACGCGGACCAATTGCACGTTACTCGACGCCAAGTCCCATCGTCTTTCCGCAGCTTCGTCAACGAAGCAGACAAAAGTGTCCGACGGCGCGATGGCTGTCATCGCGCGAAGAAGCTCTTGTGTGAACCGCCCGTACCCGCGACCGTTCGCCCAACAGCTCGCGTCTACCCCAATGCGCATCGGCTTACGGACAGTGGTCACGGCACCAATGTAAGCATGTGAGACGAGAGACAACACATGTGATTTTCGGATTCTTGACGACCAACGTGGCGCAAGGTCTGGTGCGTCTTGTCACGCAAACACAAGTTGCATGAGTCGTGTCTCACGGCGATTTTCGTCAGCATTTCCTTCCTCGATTGCCATGCAGACCGCAGCCGCACCAGTGGGCTCCCACCAGACGATGAATCGCTACGAGGTCAAGTACCTCGTCGCGACGCGCAAGGTGCCCGAGCTGTTGTCGGAGATTGCGCCGTATACGCGCCAGGATCCACACTCTCCGGAGTGGGGATATCCGATTCACTCGATCTATTGGGACACCAGGGACTTCACATTGTTCTGGGAGAAAATCGAGGGGGTGAAGTTTCGCCGGAAGCTGCGATTCCGGCGCTACGGAGATTCTCCGGACATCTTCGTCGAGATCAAGCAGCGCGAGGATCGTACGGTGCAGAAGCGCCGGATCCGCCTGCCTCTCGCGGACACACTCGCCGCTTTTGGTGAAGGTGGCAGTTCGCTCGATTGGGATCTCGTGGCTGGCGATACGGTCGCGACCGAAGTCGCGTTGATGATCGAACGGCTCCGCCTCCGTCCCCGAATGGCCATCCGTTATCGCCGTCGGGCATTGTTTGGCGCCTTCGATCCGCAACTCCGCATTACCTTCGACGGGCGCATCCAATACCATCCCGTCGATTTTTCGCTGGACCGCCCGTTCGAGGAAGGACGGTACGTCCTCGACCCGCGCGCCACCGTCCTGGAAATCAAGTTCGACCACCGCGCGCCGCTGTGGCTCAGCAAGGTGGTGCGTCGTCATGGACTCCAGATGGTACGGATGTCCAAATACTGCTCCGCCGTCGACCAACATTTCTTTGGCGGAGAGAATACATGACCAGCAGCAGATACCATCTGCGCAGTACCTACACGGGAGGGTAAGTGGATCAGTTTCTGCGACAAGCGGCGCCGGCCGGCAACACCTTTGGAATCGCTGAAGTTTTCCTTGCGCTCGGGCTGAGCTTCGCGCTCTGCCTGGCGCTCGCCTATTTCTACCGGCAGTCGCATCGCGGCCTGTCATATTCCGTCTCGTTCGTGCACGCCATGGTCTTGCTCGGCGTCACGGTCTCGATGATCATGCTGATCATCGGCAGCAACATTGCGCGTGCGTTCACGCTCGTTGGCGCGCTGTCGATCATCCGCTTCCGCAATCCGGTGAAGGATTCGCGAGACGTCGCCTTCATCTTCATGTCGATGGCGATCGGTATGTCCGTCGGCACGGGCTTCTATCTCGCTGGAGCCATCTTCACCCTGTTCGCCTGCTTCATGTCGTATAGCCTGACGCGCTTCGAAATTGGTACAGCAACCCGGCGCGAGCAGCTGCTCAAGGTGCAGGTACCGGCCGCGCTCGAATACGACAAGGCGTTCAATGAGCTGTTCTATCGAACCCTCAAGGAGCACGCGCTGCTGAGTGTCGAGACGCTGAAGGACGGCACCATGCTCGAACTGGTGTTCTCCATCGAGGTCAAGCCGGGTGTGTCCGACGTGACTTTCCTCAGCGACCTGCGGACGATCACGGGCGGGGGGAAGGTGACCCTGCTGACCGGCCAGGAAAACATCGACGTTTAATGGCTGCTTCGGGTCCGATGACGACGCTGCGCGACGCGTTTCGGCGTCACGAGCGGCGGTTGGCCGCGCTCTGGCTGGCGTTCACACTGCTCCTCATCCTCGTGGTGGCGGTGAAGCCGGTGCGCATGCGCGTCTTGGCGCGCGTGCAGGTCGCCGTAGACTGGTGGGATCGCCGCTGGGAGCGCCGGCTCGCCGAGGGGCAAAAGCTCGTCGATGCCGGCCGGTTTGCGAACGCGGAACCGTTTCTCGTGAGTCTCGACGCGTCATTCCCCGCTCCACACTCGCGCTACGGCCGCGACAAGGAGCGCGAAGTGCTGCTCTCGCTCCTTGCGCGCAGCTATGAGGCACTGGGCCACAAGACGCTGGCGATGAAAACGTGGTTGAAGCTGACGCAGTTCGACTCGCTGAACTATCGCAACCACGTGGCGTACGCGCACGCGGCCGAACGCCTGCGCGGGGGATGGGCCGAGGCACCCGAGGCGCGTGACGGCTACGGGCATGCGCTGCGGCTTCTCCCGAGCCACCTGCCATCGCTTCGCGGATACCTCAAGTTTTATCTCGACCGCGGCGAATTCACCACGGTCCGCGATGCCTTCAACGGCTATCTCGATTCGTTTCTGGTGGAACGATTCACTGTGACGGCCGGCGACACGTCGCTCACGATACCCGTCTCCGTGGATGGAAGTTCGCACGTCGTGGAATTCGCTCTGCCGCGCCCTGCCGGATGGCGCGGCGAGCTCGTGATCTCGAGCCCGACGTATCCGCTGGCCATCGACTCCGCGTCGCTGGTGCCCGCCGTGGTGGTTGGAGCCGCAGTGCCCCGGAGCGCGCGACCCATCGATCTCGCGGCGGTGCGTGCCAGTCACATGATGCAATCGGGAGCCGGTTGGGTACCGACTGATTCGATGGGCGCGCTGCACCTCCCAGTGCAGGCGGACGCCGGCGGCGTGGCCCGTGTGCGGCTGTCGATGCGCGCGTTCAAGCTGATGGACGCGAAGCTCTGGGGCTCTGTGCAGCAAAGCTATAAGAACCTGCTCGACACCCAAGGTCTGGCGAATGCGACGGCGCGGACAGCGTCCTATGCCAACGCCGCGAAGGCCGACAGCGCATTCAACCTGATCGGCTGGTCACAGGGCGGGCAGTACGACCCGAAGGAGCCATGAGCTCCATTCGCCGTCTGTGGGCGCAGGTGCGATTCCGGGATGTTTTTCTTGTCTCGTTGATCCCGCTGATCGCCATCGTGCTGCTGTTCGGGGCCTCCCTGAACGACTACCTCCGGGCGCGCAATTTCGACGACTGGTATTCACGTGAGCAGACCCTGCCCCTGCTCTTCAGCTCGCGCGCGAAGGCGATCGTCATGCTGCCGAAGAGCCTGCACCTGCGCGACAGCTTCGCGCCGGAGGCGCGGGACGCCGGCATCATTCGACTCACAGTACCGGGACAGCGCTGGGATTCGCTCGAATTCGAGGCGCCGGGCGTGTGGTCGCAGTGGCTGAGCGGCCAACTGCGTTACGGCACGACGACGATGAAAGTGCGGCTGCGCAAGCGCGGCGATAACAGCATTCACTGGCTCACGGAGAAGCGCAGCCTCACGATTCGTACGCCGCGCGACAACTTCTACAAGAGCTATCGCGCGTTCGGGTTGTCCGGCAAGGAGGTGCTGACCTCCTTTCTGGCAAATGAGCTGAGCCACGAGTTCGGGCTGCTGTCGCCTGCGACCGCGGTGTCGCCCGTCTTTCTCAATGACCGCTTCTACGGGACCTACCGTTTCGTAGAGACGGTCGATGAGTCTTTCCTGCGACCGTACGACCGGATGCCGGGCAACGTCTTCCGAGGCGACGCCGCCGAACGTGGCGAATACTCCAAGGGAGTGCCGCGCGGATTGTTCGTGAATCCCGTTCTCTGGGACCGTGCGTCGAAGAACGATCGCTGGACGTCGGATACCTCGCGGCAGCTCACGAAGCTGCTGAAGGACGTTGCTGGTACAACGTTCGAGGACCACGTCCGGATGATGAACCGCCTGGATCGCGGCGAGTTCGCGCGTCTGCTCGCGTATCTGTTCCTGGTGGGCGACCCGTACCACATGGATGGCATTCACAACCAACTGCTCTACGAAGATCCCTCGACGCAACTGCTGCATCCGGTTCCGTGGGACATCCGCCTGCTCCCGCTGCAGCATCCCGAGAAGCCGCTGAGCCCCCTCTTTCAGGCTGTGCTGCGCGATCCGCTCATGGCGGATTCCCTGATGCGCATCGTCGCGCATCGACTCGAGGGTGATGCGTTCCTGAAGACAGCAGACAGCCTGCTGCGCGCCACGAATGCGCGTTTTGGCAACTATCTGGAATATGACAGGCTGCGCGCTGGCCTCGTTCCCGAGATTGGCAACGCGGACGACGCGCGCGCCGTGCTTCGCGGAAATGCAAAGCTGCTGCGCCAGTGGGCGGCATCCGATCAGGTGGCGTTCGCCGCGACGCCCGCTGGTGGAGCGACCGTACTGGACTTCGAGACGCGCGGCTACACCGGCGCAGATTTCGTGGCATTGGCGTTCGACCGTGTGCCGGCCGGAGCAGTGACGTTGCGAGCGGACGCAAACCTGAACGGCATCCTCGACGCGAGCGATCCCGTCATCACGCTCCGCGCTGATTCGGCGGCCGGCACTCGCTTTCGTCTCGCACAACCGGTTGCCTTGCTGCCCAGTTGGGAGACGAGTGAGGCAGCGGTGCGTCCGGGCCACATGCCGTATCGCTTCTTTGTCACAGGACTGCCCGCTGGCTCCGTGGTGCAGCCGGTACTGAACAACCGCGTCACGGGCGCCCCGGTCACGGCGGCGCCATGGAAGGCGGGCAGCATGGTCCGTGAAGGCACATCGTGGCATCCGTGGCTGTTCGAGCAGCCGTCGCATCAATTGCATCGGATGTCGGGTGCCGTTCGCCTGACGCAAACGCTGAAGATTCCCGCCGGCGACACCCTGGTCATCGAGCCAGGGACAACCATTCGCATGGCTCCTGACGTCTCCGTGATCTCGCGTGGTCTCGTCATCGCGCGCGGCACCGCGGCGCAGCCCATTCGTGTCATGGCCGACTCCGCCGGCACGCCGTGGGGCACGTTCTCGCTCCAGGGTCACGGCGCTGACAGCAGCATCTTTACGTACGTCGAGTTCACGACCGGCGGCGGCGCGCTCATCGACCGGATCGAATACACTGGCATGGTGAACGTGCACCGCGGCAACGGATCGGTGTGGGACCACGTCTACTTCCACGACAATCTCCGCAGCGACGACAGTTTCCACGCCCTGCACAGCCGCGTGCACATCACCAACTCGCGTTTCCTGAATGCCAATGGCGACGCGATCGACTTCGACATCTCCACAGGCGATATCGAGAACAACCAGATCGAGAACAGCGCGAACGACGGGATCGACTTGATGACGTCCACGCCGAAGATCGCGAACAATCACATCTGGGGATCGGGGGACAAGGGGATCTCCATTGGCGAGGCGAGCCGTCCGTTCATCTTCAACAACTTCATCGATAGCTGTTTGATCGGCATCGAGGTGAAGGATCGATCGGAGCCACTCCTCTTGAACAATCGCATCACGCGGAACGGCACTGGTTTGCGCGAGCGCCGGAAGAACTGGCGCTACGGTGGCGGTGGCTGGGCCACAGTTGCGCAGACCGTGTTCGAGAAGAACAAGGTGCCGCGGGCGCGTGACTTGTACTCGCGACTCACGTTGAACGGCGTGTCGGGCCTCGACTCGAGCGGTTCGTCACGTGTGGTGTCCGCTGAGGACCTCACGTGGCTATACCGCCTCAAGGGCATCGCTCCGCCTGCGCCGAATACGGCACCTGGCTTGTTGCCGGATTGGAAGGAGGCGCCCCTCGATTCGGTGCTCGATCAGCAGGTGTTCAAGGACGACCTGGGCGCGGTGTCCGATGGCTGGATGCTTGCCGGCGGGGTGAATCGATTGGAGAAGCGCCGCGACGCGCTTGTCAGTGAAGTCGAACGACGGCCCGGCTCGATCGCACGTTCCGTCACGTGGAAGCTGGCGCAGCCCGCCACACTGGTATTGGAGCTGTCTGGTCGCGATTTGTCGTCAGCGCGCGTGGTCGTGTCCGGCCATGGCGGCACCGTGCGCCTGCCATTCACGACAGGCAGCGATCTCGCGACCGCGCGGTTCGTCACGGTGCAGTTGCCCCCGGGCGACTATGACAGGCTGGCCATCGAGATCGAGCCGATCGCCGGCCTGACGAAACTGGATGCGAAGGGCCTTACCGTCCTTCGCGGCGGTCGGCTTGACCTGCGGGGGTATCGCGTGTTTCTCAACTCCGGAACGCCAAAATGACGATGACACTTTGTCGCGCTGTGCTCGGGACGACTGCATGCTGCGCTGCGTTGGCTTTCGCCGCGCCACTCGCCGCGCAGCAAGGACCAACCGGATCGACGTATTCCTTCGTCGTGCTCGGCCACTTGCGCGGCGGGAAGGACGGGCCCAATCCCAAGTTGCCCGAGGTGCTCGACAAAGTCCGCGGCCTGAAGCCGTCGTTCGTCGTCCTCACCGGCGACGCGATCAATGGCGATGCCGAGCACAATCCCTCCGTCGCCGCGACGGTGATCAAGGAGTGGACGTATCTCGACTCGGCGCTCGCGACGCTTGGTGTGCCGGTGTATCGCGTGCCGGGCAACCACGAGCTTCAGGACCTCACCACCCGCGACATTTACTGGCAGCGGTACGGCAAGCTTCCCCAGGTAAAGACGTTTGGAAAGACTCGCCTGCTCCTGCTGTCCGCCGTGTACACGCCCGCGGACGGCGACACCAGCAAGATGCGCGACCTCCGCGGCGTGGATCTCGACTCTACGCAGATAATGTGGTTGAAGACCGAGCTTGCCAAGCCTGGGTTCGAGCACACGTTCGCATTCATGCATCACTTGCTCTGGTGGGAGCCGGACACTGCGGCTTTCTGGCGCGAAGTGCATCCCCTGTTCGTGAAGGGCAAGGTCGATGCGTTGTTCTCGGGTGATTACGGGCCGTTGAAGTTTTCGACGATGACGAAGGACTCCGTCCGCTACTTCCAGACATCGATCGAAGGATCGCCCTCGCTCGGCATGCTGCAGAAGCGGTTGAAGAGCCGGCTCTTATCGAGCCAGTTCGACAATTTTCTCGAGGTAAAAGTCGCCGGCCCCAAAGTGGATGTCGCGGTGCACACCGTGGCCGAGGTGTCGTCGGGATTCTTTACGCCGCAGCACTACAATGCGGTGGACGTTGCCGTGGAGCCGAAGGAGTTGACGCAGCGGGAAAAGATCTGGGCCGTCATTGGCAGCACGAAGCGGCTCATTGGAGTGGCGCTCGTGATACTGCTGTTGATCGGCACGGGATGGGTGGCGCGCGGAATGAAGCGTTAACGAATGGTGGGGAGGTGCAGATCCTTCGACTCGCTACGCTCGCTCAGGATGACAGATCTTGCTACGCTCGCTCAGGATGACAGATCTTGCTACGCTCGCACAGGATGACAGATGTCGCTACGCTCGATCAGGATCACAGAGCTAGGGCTTGCCGGCCGCCAACTCCCTCACGATCGGAGCGACCATCGCACCAGCGATTTTCGTGTTGGACCGTTCAGTGACGTGACCGATGAAGTCGAGCCACACCGTTGACGTGTCGCCGTTGAACAGACCGCCCAGGTTTTGAAAACGATCGCCCGCAACGGGCTTCATGGCAGAATCCATCTGCGCCACGACGTGACGATCCAGTGAGCGCAGCATCCGGTGCATCGGATCCTTGCTCAGCGTGTCCAGCACCGCTACCTCGTACGTCGTCAACGGCTTCGTGGTAATCCGCGGCGTGGGCTGCCAAAAATAGAGCACGCGAAAACCGTACAGGCGCGACAGCGCTTCCAGAGGCGTAGCGGTGTGGGCATAGCAATCCACGAGACTGTGCGCCAGGGCAACGGTGTCGATCGGCGCACCACTGGTCGCGCCGATTGGACCGGCGGCCAGACGGTCGCGGGCCGTCCGGAGCATGGCACGAACTTCACGCACCCCGCGCTGATTCAGCACACGACCCAGCGCGAACTCGAACCGGCGACGCGTCTCGTTTTGCGGTAAGCCGCACGTGGGGCTCGTTGCGGTCGACACCGCGTCGTTGATACCGTCATAGAAGACCACCAGGTCGGGTCGAGCACCCGAACGCAGCAGCATGAACAACTGCACGAATTCCTGTGAGAAGACGTACCCAGTCTCCGCCAGGTTCGTGATCTCGACACCACTCACGCCTTGCGCCGCCAGCGCGGTTGCGACTTGCGACGGAATCGTCATCGCGTCACGATGGCCTGTCCCCCACATCGTGGAACCGCCGAGGAAGTAGATTCGCCGCGGCGTGGGAGTACCGGCGGCCGGCTGGACGGTGCGTCGAATACCGGCGGTATCGACATTGACGAAATCGCCCACCATGGGATGGCGCCGCCAGTAAATGTACGGCCTCCATTCCATCAGCAAGCTGGTTTCGTATTCGGCGAGGTACTTCCGAAACCAGGGTTCGGCGCGATATGGATGGTCAGCGCGATCGTTGTCCGACGGCGTCTTGCCGCTCAAGGCGCTGACAGCGAGAATGCCGACGACAATGACGAGCACGATCAGCAGCGTGATGCCGACGATGTCCCACGCGGTGCGGAGCGCGCGGAACCCTTTCAGCAGGGCCGCACCAAGTTGCCGCATCACGTGCCGATCGGCTCCAGAACCAGTCGATTGGGCACTAGTAGATGGTATAGATGAAAGGCGCGAGGGCCGAACCCTGGGCGAACACCAGCAAGATACCGACGAGCACCATGAGCACCATGATGGGCAGTAACCACATCTTCTTGCGAGTGCGCATGAATGCCCACAGTTCGCGCAGCACGCTCATTCTAGTTTTCTGAACGGAGGATGAATCGGTAACGTACAAGGACGATCCACCCGCAAAAAGGCAGCGGTCATAGTGTTACAGCGGCTGCAGCCGTGCGTCTTCACATAGGGAACCCAACAGTACGCGCCGCTGTCGTCCACTCCACCGTCAGGCACACCGTCGGTGGGAACTTCCTCAACACGATTGCGGGCGCATATGCCGATCAATGAAGCGGTCTACATTTCGCGCCACCCAGAAGTGTTTTGCTGCCCGCGGTGCCAGGGTCGGCTGACGCTCCACGACGATGCGTTGTCCTGCGACTCGTGCGGTGCACCGTTTGCGACCACCGACGACATCCCGCGCATGTTCACCTCCAACGAATGGGACGGTGACCACGAGGACGTCACGGAGCGGATGAAGCAGTTTTACGAAGCGACGCCGTTCCCGAACTACGACGAATTCGACAGTGCCGGTGGCCTCGTCGAAAAAGCGCGGAAGGGCATTTTCGCCAACCTGCTGGACGACCAGGTGCCCGTCGGATCGCGCGTGCTCGAAGCGGGATGCGGCACCGGCCAGCTCACCGCGTTTCTTTCGATTACGAACCGCACGGTGATTGGCGCCGACCTGTGCCTCAACTCACTCACCATGGCGAAGAAGTTTCGCGACGCAAACCAGTTGCGGACCGCGCACTTTCTTCAGATGAACCTCTTCCGGCCCTGCCTTCGCCCGGCGTCGTTCGACGTCGTGATCTCCAACGGCGTGATTCACCACACGAGCGACCCGTTCCTCGCGTACCAGACGCTCGCCAAGCTCGTGAAGCCCGGCGGCTTTCTCATCATCGGGCTGTACCACAAGTATGGACGTCTGGCTACCGACATCCGCCGAGTCGTCTTCAACGTCACCCACGACCACCTGAAGGCGATCGACCCACGCAACGTGAACATGAAGCTCAGCGACGGAAAGCGTCGCGCATGGTTCATGGATCAATACAAGAACCCGCACGAGTCGAAGCACACCATCAGCCAGGTGCTCGGCTGGATTGACACGTGTGGCTTGAGTTTCGTGAAAAGCATCCCGAAAACGGCGCTTGGCGCTACGTTTACGGACTCGGAGCGGCTCTTCGAAACCGAGGCCCCGGGCAGTGCGTTTGAACGCACGCTCGTGGAGATGAGCATGGCCGCGTGGCCGAGCCAGATCAAGGAAGGGGGCTTCTTCATCGTGATCGCGCAGGCCAACTCGTCACCGCGTAGCTGACGGACAAATGTCTCACGAGTACATCCTCGGAATTTCCGCTTACTATCACGACAGCGCGGCCGCCCTGCTCAGGGACGGCGAGATCATTGCGGCTGCGCAGGAGGAGCGCTTCTCGCGCAAGAAGGGCGACGAACGCTTTCCGCGCCTGGCCGTGGACTACTGCCTGCGCGAAGCCGGTATTACCGTTGCCGACCTGACGCAGGTGGGCTTTTACGATAAGCCGCTGCTCAAGTTCGAGCGTATTCTCGAGACGTACCTGGCCGTTGCGCCCAAGGGATTCCGCTCGTTCCTCATCGCGGGACCATTGTGGATGAAGGAGAAGCTCTTCACCGACCGCGACCTCAGGAAATCGCTCGGCGAATACGAAGGGCCGCTGCTCTATTCCGAGCATCACGAGTCTCACGCCGCCAGCGCATTTTATCCGTCGCCGTTCGAGGAAGCAGCCATCCTCACCATGGATGGCGTTGGCGAGTGGGCAACGGCATCAACCGGGGTCGGCAAGGGCGCAGAGATGCAGCTGCTGCGCGAGATGCGCTGGCCTGACTCTCCGGGGCTGCTCTACTCCGCGTTCACGTATTACACCGGGTTCAAGGTCAACTCGGGCGAGTACAAGGTCATGGGTCTGGCGCCCTATGGCGCGCCCAAGTACGTGGACCTGATTTACAAGCACTTGATCGACCTGCGCGAGGACGGATCGTTCTCGATGGACCAGAAGTACTTCAACTACCTGAGCGGCCTCACGATGACCAGTGAGGCGTTCAACGACCTGTTCGGTGGACCGCCTCGCGTGCCCGAGTCGAATCTCACGCAGAAGGAGATGGACCTCGCACGTTCCGTACAGGTGGTGACCGAGGAGATCATGTTGCGGATGGCCAGGTCGGTGCACACGGAAACCGGCATGGAGAATCTCTGCCTCGCGGGCGGTGTCGCGCTCAATTGCGTTGGCAATGGACGTCTACTGCGTGAGGGCCCGTTCAAGCGTCTCTGGATCCAGCCAGCATCTGGCGATGCGGGAGGCGCGCTCGGCGTCGCACAGCTCATCCACCATCGGTACAACAAGCGTCCGCGCACCGTCACGCCGGGTACGGACGGCATGAAGGGCGCCTACCTCGGGCCGGCGTA
>JBDTMO010000038.1:0-15842 GCA_039934235.1 bacterium
CTCCGATGAGCGGGGGCTCGCCTGGCTGAAGGACAAGATCACGTCGCAGGAGCAGCTCGTGAAGGACGGCCTGCTCGTGAAGTCCACGCTTGCCAACACGCGCCAGCAATACGATCAGACCAGCCAGAAGATCGCGCAGTCGCGCAGTGACCTCACGCAGATCGAGTCACGCCTGCTGGCGGTGAACAACCAGAAGCTCGACAACCTGCGCAGCAGCGAACAGCGCGTTGCGGAAGCGGAGCGCAAGCTCGCCGCGCTCGACCGTGATCTCGCGGAGCAGGGGCAAGTCATTTCTCCATACTCGGGTCGCATTCTCGAAGTCATGTCCGATCCGGGCGCCATTGTCGGACGCGGCGAACCGATCGTGACGCTCGACATGTCCGGCCGCACGGTGAAAGGACTCGAAGCGATCATCTATGTGTCACCTGCGCACGGGAAGCAGATCAGGCCTGGAATGCCAATCCAGATTGCGCCGTCCACGGTGAAGCAGGAGGAGTATGGCCTCATGCTCGGACGCGTCACGTACGTGTCCGACTTTCCCGCTACGTCCCGCGGCATGCGCCGAGTGCTCAAGAACGACCAGTTGATTTCCGGGCTCGCGGGCAACAGCTCGCCGTACGAGGTGCACGTCGACCTCATCGTCGATCCATCCACCGAGAGCCAGTTCAAGTGGTCGTCGTCCAAGGGGCCACCGCTGAAAATCCAGAGCGGTACGCTGGCCACCGGCAACATCGAGATCGCAAGCCGGCGTCCGCTGTCGATGGTGTTGCCGATCCTTCGGCAGGCCACCGGACTGTGATCATGACGGATCTCAAGAGTGCGTCTCGGTGGGCGACGACGAAGTTACACCTGCCATTCATTTCGGATCCGGGCCGCGAGGCGACTCCGCGGGGCGTTCATGTGAAGCGCGTAAAGACGCCCACGGTGTTGCAGATGGAAGCGGTGGAGTGCGGCGCCGCTGCACTGGCCATGATCCTTGCGTATCACGGACGCGTCGTGCCACTCGAGGAATTGCGCGCCGCGTGCGGCGTGTCTCGCGATGGCAGCAAGGCGAACAACGTGCTCAAGGCCGCGCGCAAGTACGGCCTCGATGCGAAGGGCTACAAGAAGGAGCCCGACGATTTGCGCTCGCTGCCGGTGCCGATGATCGTGCACTGGAACTTCAATCACTTTGTGGTCTTCGAGGGCTTCAAGAAAGGGCGCGCGTACCTGAATGATCCAGGGCGCGGGCCCACATCCGTACCCGAGGCCGAGTTCGATCAAGCGTATACCGGCATTGCGCTGGTGTTCCAACCGCTCGCCACCTTCGTGAAGGGCGGCCAATCGCCCAGCCTCACGCACGCATTGCGCCGCCGCCTGACCGGATCGGGCAGCGCGGTGTTGTATGCGGTGCTGGCCGGGCTGGCACTCGTCATTCCAGGACTCGCGGCACCGACGTACAGCCGGATGTTCGTCGATGATGTGCTCGTGAAGGGCATGAACCAGTGGCTCAAGCCGCTGCTGTTCGTCATGGGCACCGGCGCCGTCGTCAGCGCCGTGCTCACCTGGCTCAAGCAGCGACACTTGCTTCGCTTCGAGACCAAGCTTGCGATCGATACGTCGAGCCGCTTCTTCTGGCACGTCATTCGGCTGCCGGTGGACTTCTTTCACCAGCGTTATGCCGGCGAGATCGCGAACCGCGTCAGTATCAACGACAAGGTGGCGAAGCTACTCTCCGGCGATCTGGCGACGACGGCGCTCGATGTCCTTGTCATCGCGTTCTATGGCGCGCTGATGATTCAATACGACCTCGTGCTCACCGTGGTTGGCGTTGGCATGGCGTCGCTCAATCTTGGCGCATTGAAGTATGTCTCTCGCAAGCGCGTCGATCTCAACCGCCTCCTGTCGCAGGATCGCGGGAAGGCGATGGGCGCGGCGATGGGCGGCCTCCAGACGATCGAGACGCTCAAGGCAACTGGCTCGGAGTCCGACTTCTTCGCGCGCTGGTCCGGGTATCAGGCGAAGGTCGTAAACGCCGATCAACAGCTGCAGTTCCAGACGCAGATGCTATCTGCGGTGCCGCCGATGCTGCTCTCCATCAACACCGCGGTGATCCTCGGCCTTGGTGGCATGCGCGTCATCGACGGCGTGTTGACGATGGGAATGCTGATCGCCTTCCAGGCTCTCATGATCCAGTTTCTCACGCCCGTCAATCGCATGGTCAACCTGGGCGGCACACTGCAAGAGGTTCGCGGCGACATGAATCGTCTCGACGATGTTCATGCCACGCTCGTCGACCCGAATGCGGAAGCCGCCGTCATCGACGACATCGCGTCCGAGGTGGCTGACCTTCCCGAAGGCGCGAAGCTCGCCGGCTATGTCGAGTTCAGGAATGTCACGTTCGGCTACAGCTCACTCGAGCCGCCACTCGTGAAGGATCTCAGCATCTCGCTGCGCCCTGGAAGCCGGATCGCACTCGTCGGTGGGTCAGGCTCGGGTAAGTCCACGATCGCGAAGCTCGTGTGCGGACTGTATGCGCCGTGGGAAGGCGAGATTCTCTTTGACGGTAAGCGTCGGTCGCAAACCCCACGCGATGTCATGGCGCGATCGTTCGCCGCCGTGGATCAGGACATCTTCGTGTTCGAAGGCACCATCCGGGACAACCTCACGCTCTGGGACACCACGATCCTCGAGGTTGACGTCGTCGCTGCCGCGCACGATGCGAGCATCGCCGGCGACATCGATGCCCGCGACGATGGCTACGACGCGTTTACGGAAGAAGGAGGCCGAAACTTCAGTGGCGGCCAGCGTCAACGTCTCGAGATCGCGCGGGCGCTCGTCGGCAATCCGTCCATCCTCGTGCTCGATGAGGCGACGAGTGCGCTGGACGCGGCGACGGAAAAGGCGATTGACGACAACTTGCGTCGCCGCGGATGCACATGCCTGATCGTTGCCCATCGGCTCAGCACGATCCGCGATTGCGACGAGATCATCGTCCTGGAACGCGGGCAGGTTGTACAGCGCGGCACGCATGACCAGTTGAAAGTCGTGCCCGGTCACTACGCAGACCTCATCGCTTCCGAGTGACGTTCGCCTCCCGCGACTCCTGACATGGGCTTGCCATCATGAGTACGTCTTCTTCGCCATTCACGCCGATCACCGGACCATTCTCCACCCTCGCGGTCCGAGACGGTACCGACGGCAATCGGCCGTTCCTCCTCAACGGAGAAATGGCCTGGCACGTGCGCACCGGATACGTGGACATCTTCGCCGTGCAAGTCGAGGCGGGCGAACCCGTCGGGCGGCTTGCGCACTTGATGCGCGTAAATCCGGACGAATGCTTCTTCGGACTCGGGGCCGCGCGCGCTGGGCGCGCGTTCGCGCTCATGGCTGTACCCACGGGCGCGACGGAACTTGGACAGTCCACTCGGCAAGGACTCTCCAGCTACGCCGCCACCGCCAACGGCATTGCAGAGCTGGTGAAGATCATTGATGGGTGGGTCGATGCGCTCTATCCGAGCATCGCGCGGTCGGTACCTCCGCAGCGGTGCGCCGAGTGGGACGCTGGTACCGAAGTGTCGTTCGAACCCACGGCCAGCGCGCGACCGCGTTCTTCCGTGATCTGGGCCACGCATCTCGAAGGTCACTCGAAGCTGTTCGGGCGCAAGGCGCTCATTCTCAACGGCGTAGGCATCACGCCGCTGTCTCGACAGGCGTGGGTGGAGAGTGAAGTCGCCGGTCGCGTCGTCACCTCCACGACTGAAGAGGCCATTCGCAGCGGCGAGTTGTGGTCCGGTCTCGATCGGCTGCACGGCCTCGTCCTCACGGACGTAGCGGAGAGCGCAGAACAAACTGCCGAAGCAGAGCGCACACGCGCTGCTCGGCGCGCTGTTGCTCATCGTCGAGTGCTCACCACGTCATGTCTCGACTTGTCCGAGGTTCTCCAGTCCCCGGCCGAGCGCGCCGCCTACAAGCGCGCGAGCGTCGCGACGACGCGCGAGGCGAGATCAGGGTCGGACCTGTTTGCCGCGGTTCGCATCGTCGCCGGCGACCTGGGGCTCACGGTTACGCTTCCGCTCGAGAACTCAGGCGCGCCACCGGCGCGCGATCCACTTGCATCCATCGCGCGTGCGTCGCGCTTCCGGACCCGGCGCGTCGCGCTGCGCGATGATTGGTGGAACCATGACAATGGCGCACTGCTCGCGTATCGCACGGCCGACAAGCAACCCGTGGCGTTGCTGCGGCGCGGCGGCCGGCGCCCTGCTTATGAGCTGCACGATCCGCGCACCGGTCTCGTCGAAGAAGTAACGGCCGCGCTGGCCGAGACGCTGGGTCCAGTTGCCGAGACGCTGTATCGCCCATTCCCGGACACGCGGCTCGAGGTGTTCGACGTGCTCAAGTTCGGGGCGCGCGGATGCGGCCGCGACTTCTGGATCGTTGCCATCATGAGTCTGTTCGGCGCGCTCCTCGGCCTGCTGCCATCCGTGGTCACGGGCGTCGTGTTCAACTCGATCATCCCGAGTGCCGAGCGCGCGCAGCTCGTGCAGATGGCAACGATACTGGTGCTGTGCGCGCTGTCGATTGCGATGTTCGAGTTTACGCGCGCCATTGCGCTCCTTCGCATCGAAGGGAAGATGGGCAACACGGTGCAGTCGGCGATCTGGGATCGCCTGCTGTCGTTGCCAACGAGTTTCTTCCGGCCGTTCACGGCAGGCGAGCTCGCCGCGCGAGCGATGAGCATCGACAGCATTCGCCAGATCATCTCGGGTTCGACGGTAACGGCGCTCGTGTCCGGCGTGTTCTCGCTCGCCAACCTTGGCTTGATGTTCTACTACGCGTCGGATCTCGCGTGGTGGGCCACACTGCTCATTGCCATCAGTCTCGTCGTCAGCATGCTCGGCAGCGGAATGCAGCTCTCGAGTCAGCGCAAGCAGTACATACTCCAGGCGAAACTGTCGGGCACCATCCTTCAACTCCTGTCCAACGTCGGCAAGCTTCGCGTGGCGAACGCAGAGATTCGCGCCTTCGCGTCGTGGGCAAAAGGCTTTGCGACGCAGCGGCGCATGCAATACAGAACGCGCACTGTTGGCAATGCGGTGGCAACGTTCAATTCGGCGTTTCCCGTCGTCGCGAACATGGTCATCTTCTGGTTCGCGCTCAAGCTGATCGAGAACCACGGAACGCTCCGCACCGGTGACTTCCTTGCGTTCATGTCGGCGTTCGTGGCGTGCCTGACGAATGCCATCATGGCCAGCACGGCATTGCTCGTCAGCTTCAATGTGATCCCGGTGTACGACCAGGCGCGCCCGATTCTCGAGGCCAGGCCCGAAGTAACCGAAGGCAAGCGCGAACCCGGCGCGCTCACGGGCGCAATCGACATCTCGCATGCGTCGTTCCGGTATTCAGCCGATGGTCCGACCGTCCTGCGTGACGTCAGCATCTCCATCCAACCGGGCGAGTTCGTCGCATTCGTCGGACAATCGGGGTCGGGCAAGTCAACGCTGTTACGCGTGCTGCTCAGCTTCGAGCAGCTCGAGTCCGGGGCGGTCTACTTCGACGGCCAGGATCTCGATGGACTCGACATCCAATCGGTCCGCCGCCAGATGGGCGTCGTTCTCCAGAATGGCCGCATCATGTCCGGCGACATCTATACCAACATCGTCGGCTCGTCGCTCAGCACGCGCGACGATGCATGGGAGGCCGCTCGGATGGCGGGGTTCGACGACGACATCCGCGCCATGCCCATGGGAATGAACACGATGTTGAGCGAAGGCGCGGGTACGCTGTCGGGCGGCCAGCGGCAACGCCTTCTCATCGCGCGTGCCATCGTGCACCGCCCCCGCATCCTCCTGTTCGACGAAGCCACAAGTGCACTCGACAATCGCACACAGGCGATTGTCAGCCGAAGCCTCGAGCAACTCCAGGCAACGCGGATCGTGGTGGCGCATCGACTCAGCACCATCCTCAAGGCCGATCGCATCTACGTGATCGACAAGGGGACTGTCGTGGAGTCCGGCCGCTATGAAGAACTCATGCAGCGTGATGGCGTCTTCTCCGCACTAGCGCGCCGACAGCTCGCATGATGTTCACCACAGCTCCCGAGCCGCGCGAGTTGCCTCTCATCTCTTTCTGCCCTCCAGCGAGGATCTCATGAATCAACCGATCCGTAAACGGCCGACGGCGCGCGTCCTTACCGCGATCGCGGCGGCGTGCATTGTCGTTGGCTGCTCGGGCTCTGGCCCCGACGGCGCTCCCGCCAAGACGCGGGCCGGATCCGGTGACCTCGTCATCGGTGTCGCCTGGCCATGGGCTGCGCACCCCGAGATTCGTCTCGCGC
This sequence comes from bacterium, assembly GCA_039934235.1. Classification (GTDB taxonomy): domain Bacteria; phylum Gemmatimonadota; class Gemmatimonadetes; order Gemmatimonadales; family Gemmatimonadaceae; genus AG11. The sequence continues at coordinate 6,317 of JBDTMO010000038.1, forward strand.
AGGGGCTGGATATGGCCATCGACGAAGTAAACCAGTCCGGCGGCGACAGTGCTGGCCACAAGCTCAAGATTCGCCGCGAGGACGATCATGAATCGGTGGACTCGGGGCGCATCGTTGCCCAGCGTCTTAGCACGGATCCGAGCGTCGTCGCCGTCATCGGGCACCTGCAATCGTACGTGACCATTCCCGCCGCGGCCATCTACGACGCCAACGGCATGCTGCTGTTGTCGCCGACGGCCACCGACCCGGAGCTTACGTCACACTCGTACCAGCGCACGTTCAGGACGACGTTCACGAACCGCACGGTCGGCCGACACATGGCCGAGTATGCCGCGGAACGCAAGTACAAGCATGTGGCCATCTACTACGTGCGCGATGACTACGGCCGCGGTCTGTCCAACGCATTCGAAGAGCGCGCCGCGGACCTCGGCGTCGCAGTGGTCGCTCGGCAATCCTACGATCCGGAAGGCGGCGCATCAGACGCTGCATTCACGAAGACGTTCACCAACTGGAAGACCATCGACGCCGACGCAATCTTCGTCGCCGGAGAAGTGCCCTTAGCCGGCACGCTCATCAGTCAGGCGCGCAAGGCAGGATTGCAACTACCCATCATTGGTGGCGACGCCATGGGCTCGGGTGCACTCATGAGCGCAGGTGGTACGGCCGTCGAGGGCGCCGTCGTCCCCACCGTGTTTCATCCCGATGAGACGCGCGCCGAAGTGCGAAAGTTCGTCACCGATTTCACCAAGCGATACGGTGTCGCTCCCGACGCCGGTTCCGCGCTGGGGTACGACGCGGTGTGGTTGCTCGCGCGCGCTATTCGCACCGCGAAATCCTCGGAGCCCACCAACATCGCAAAAGCACTCCACGCCGCGCGGGATTTCACGGGCGTCACCGGGGCCTTCGCGTTCGATCCGCACGGCGATCTCATCGACCGTCCGCTCGTGAAGATGGTGGTTCGCAACGGGCGCTTCGAATACCTGATCGATGCCCCTCGTGCGCCCGCGACGGTGGCCAGCCGATGACCGCGCTTCCTTCACTCGAGACGACGACGCAGCGATCGCATGCCGGTGATCCGCCGCCGGCATTCGACGAGCCGCGCCGTGCGGCCGCGTTGCGCGCGCACGGCGCATCGTCAATCGCCATCGACGAACTGCTCGCGTATGGCGCAAGCGCGTTCAACGAGGAAACGCTTCTCGATCCGCCACCGATTCCAGTGGCGGACGAACCGTTTGCGCAGGCGTGGGACGAGTACCAGCGCGACGCGCGTGTCGACGGCGTGTTTGAAAGCCTGCGTCGCCGTCTCGTTCAGTTGAACTTCCCCGTCGAGCTCGGGATGAGTGGCCGCGCGGAATATCAGGCAGCAACGCGACGCGGTCTGGTCGAGCGCGCGCACGGCGACGGCCTTCGCCTAAACCAACCCGACGGCCTCGAGCTGTCGCTCCATCAAACGGCGGCGGGCCGCATTCCCGTCATCGTCGTCGCCAACCGCGTCGATTTCGTCAGCCTCATTCAGGCGCTCACCCGCCGCAACGAGCCCGAACCGATTCCCGATTCCATGGGTGCCTGCATTGTCGGCGGATACAACAACTGGGACCGCGTACGCCGACTACGCGCGGACTGGGAGGCGTCGTCTCCGGACGATCCGTCTGATGCCGAATGGAATCTTGTATTCCGATCGATTACGGCGACGCACAGGGAATTGTATCAGGACCGGTTCATCGTGCTCAGCTCCGGTCCTTACAGCGCAACGCCTGCGAACGTCGTTGGCGTCGTTGGCGAGGTGCACTGGCGACGCCTGTCGGGGACGATTCGCCTGGAGCATGAATGCACGCACTACTTCACGCGCCGGATCTTCGGGTCGATGCGAAACACGATCCTCGACGAGCTGTGTGCCGATTACGCCGGCATCGTGGCGGCGTGCGGACACTTTCGACCAGACTGGTTTCTGCGATTCGTCGGCCTCGAGGATGCGGATACGTATCGCGCCGGAGGGCGACTCGAGAATTATCGCGGCACACCCGCGCTTTCCAACGAGGCCTTCGAGGTGCTGCAACGTGTCGTGCGTGTCGCGACGGCGCAGCTGGCGCACTTCGATGCCACGCGGCGGCGCGCTGGTCCGCTGCCGGTAGCCAATGTCGTGATTGCGTTAGCCCGCGTGGGCCTGGAGCCGCTGGCCACGGAACGCGGATCGTCCCTGCTCGACGCCGAGCTTCGGCAACTCGACGCGCGATAGCGACGAGCCAATTGACGGAAGCGTCCGCCAGTGCCAATGCCATGCTGAGTGCCCCACGCAAGAAATCGAGATTCGTTGCAACGCCAGTGGACGTCGCTGCCAGGAGCATCGACTGTCTTTTGGACCGTTTGCCATCCGCGAACGCCATGGCCGCGCGCTCGCTGCTCGTTGCCGCACTCGGCGAAGGTGCGGTGAGTCTGGATGCGGCACGTACGTGGATTGGATTCGGAGTCACTGGCGCGAACGACGCCGAATTACCAGTAGACTGCTTGTCGATGCTGCTGTTGGCAAAGGCACTCGGCGACAATTCGCCGGTGATTTACCTTGCCGACCGACACGCCGTTGAGGGTGGCCACTGCATTGCCGATGTCGAGGCGCGAGTGATTGGCAGACTGGAGCAACTGTCGCATCTCGCCGCGATCATTCAGATGAAGCCCAGGTTCGCACTGGCGTCGCACCTGGCATCGAATCGGGCGAACGCGCACTGGCAGCGCGTTGCCGCACAGGCGCTGCACGGCGCACCGATGGAGGACCGTCGCTATCTCACGCCGTATAGCGTTCGCGCTATTGGCGACACGCTGTACTTCCACAACGTCCACGGTCGCAACATCAAGATTGGCTGGGTTCCGCGGCCGCAACTCGAGCCGGGCAAGGGCGGCTTCTCAGAGTACAACGCGACAGACCGATTCGTTCTTCCTGTGCATCGCGACTTCGTGGCCGCTTACAGCGGGCCGGGCGTGACACTGGATTCGAAGTGCCCCATCGCGGTGCCGTACACCGTCAAGGGCAATCCAGGGCAACGGTTGATGCTGACCGGTCCTGACCGCGGTGATATTCGACGGAAGCTCGACGCGGCATCGCCGCACCAGGCGCGCGATGTGCGAGCGCAAGTCGATCGCCTGGTTGTCGCGTACGAGTTCCTCGTCGGCCCGCTGCTCGGGGATGACAGCGTGGACAAGTTGGAGAACCTGGTCGACCGAATCAGTGCGTAGGCGCTGCTGACAAAGCCGTGGTCAAGGCGCGTAACCACTCCTGGCGAGAAAGTCGTCCGCGTCCTTGATCTCGATGATGTCCCTGAGCGCAGCGACCTTGTCACTTTGCCTGGCGTAGTACGCCGCCACGATGCGATACCCGATGAAATATCCGAGATCACCGGGACGGTCGGCAGTGGCTCCTGCCGTGCCCTGATTGTAAAGCCAGCGGCTAACGTCCGTGCCGCGCATCGCGGTCCTGAAATCGGCCCACAGCGCCGCCTCATTGCTGACGCCGAACACCGCGAGACGCCCGTTGATGTTCCCGCCGGATGAGCGCTCCCCGATGAAATCCGCGCCGCCCTCCATCAGCGTTTGCTCGAGCAGAGTCTTGTTCGAGTGTGTGAACACGCCTCGGGCGCGCGCCTGCAAGATGTGCGCGTGCTCATGGGCCACGATGATCGGGAGGCTATCGATGAGATGCACATTGTCGTGCTGGAACTGCTGCAGTTCATCGAGCGGCGTGTTCGCCGTGATGGAGTAGAACTCCGAACCCACGAGCATGCCATTGGACGACGTCGTACCGCCCGTGCTGAATCGGCCGACGAGTAACGTGACTGGCGGAAAGACCGATGCGGGGTAAAGCGTCTTGATGATGCCGAAGTTCGCTCGGATGCGTGCCACCGTTACGCCATCAGTGGCAAGCGCAAGATTGCTGGCGCGAATCGACGCGAAGTACCGCGGATACGCCGCGACCATCTGCGCAAGGCTCTGGCCCGTTACGCCGCGCAAGACGATGAAGTCCTTGAGGCCGGCCGACGCGCCGTTCAGGTACTGTCCCTGGAATGCGCTGGCCGAACCCGTCTTGCCGCCGGCGTCGTAGGCGGCCCAGAAATGCGCGATATCGGACGTGATGATCTGCGCCGAGGCGGGATCATCTGAACCAGTGGGTGTCGTTGTCGCTACGCTGCCGGTGGGCACATCAGACGACCCACAACCGGTGGCGAGCACCAACAGAAGAACAGCCAGGCAATGGCGATAGCGCATCAAGTACACACTAAGGAAGGCGGTGCAAGGTATTCAAGGCCAGGTCGACTGCGCACATGTCTCACATTCCCTCGACGCGCGAACGCGAGTGAAAACGTTGAGGGCAACGAGTCTGTCCTGACTCTCCGGCGCGTTCATACCCATCATGAAGCCCGGCGGATCCATTTGCGCCGATAACGTCCCGGCACTCCATGCCGAACATGCGCGACAGTTCACGTGCCGCTGACCAGCACGGTGCATGATCGCCTACCAGCAGAAGCGATCCGCCGAGCATCGGCGCTGCGCTGCTCGTGCCCACCTAAGCGCTCGCCTGCGCAACCGTTACAACAGTCGTGCGATGCCTGTTGTCCGTTTTCGAGCGCCGTTTGCGATTAGAGAGGCAGGAGTGCCCGTCATCGAATGACACGCGCCCCAATTCTCGCTCGTTTGCCGACTGCTGCCACTCACGCGCCAAACCGATGCCGTCCGAGCTCCTCGATCGCTTGCGCAGGTTTCTTGACCAGACGCTTGCTCCGCCAATCATGCACCTGGAGCCGGTGGCCCGCGTTGACCACTTCGCGGCGCCACCCCACACGGATCCGCTCCAGAACACAACACCACACTGGGCGGCAGGAGTTGGCGGCACGTGGGGCAATGCGATGCCCACCATTCAGAGCATCATGATCCACGAAACGAGTGGGTCGCCCACGTATGCGGGCAACGAGACCTTCGTGGGGCGGTTCACCTGCATGGTGCGCGACGACGTCGACAATCGCGGCATTGGCCCGCAGTACTTCGTCGAGCCGAACGGCACATGCTACACGCTCATCGGCGAACCCGAGTTCGCCAACGATCCACGCCGAACGTGGCACGGCGGATGGCACGACCAGGGCATCGACATGAATCCGGTCTCGATCGGTGTCGAGAACGGAGACATTGGTGACGCAGGCATCACGCCGGGCAGTGGCACCGGCCCTCACTGGTGGGCGCTCAGCACGCAGTCGGAAGACGTCACCGGCATGAAGGCGTACCTTTTCCTGGCGCCGGACGGACGTGAAGACGCGATTCTGATCTGGTTCGCCAAATTCGCGTCGGAGTGGTTCATCCAGACGCCGGCGGTGCCCGCCATCAAGGCGACCGCCACGACGCCGGCCGTACCCGGCGTGCCGGCGGTGTGGAATACCCGCGCCGGTGTGCGCCCGGGATTCCAGGGACCCGGCGACATCGTCGACGGGGCGAATCCCACCAACGATCGCCACGTTCGTGTGCCGAAGGCCTGGAAGAACATGCTCTTCACGGAGCGGGACTTCCGCACACTCGTGCTCCTGTGCCGCTTCCTGCTGGAGAAGAACGGACTGCCGAGAAGTTTTCCGCTGCTGCCCTATGCGTCGGCAGATCAGGACCGGACAAGCGTCGCGACGTTCCGCAATCTCATCCTGGCAGAGCAGCGCGGCGACGAGATCGCGGTGCAGATGGGTACGACGAAGCCCATCATCCAGGCGAACGCCCCTGCATTCGCCGCCTGGTACGGGCCTCACGCCACGGAAAAATGGAGCCGCCTGTTCGGCGTTGCACCCGCAAGCGCCGCGGCCGGCAGCACGCCAGTCACGCCATGCTTTCGCGGCATCATCTCGCATGCCATCAACGGCGGCCACCCGTGTCCCGGGCCGTTGTTCGACTGGTACCGCTTCGCGCGCGAGGTATGGGACTGGTGGTGGTATCCGTTCGACCTCGTGGTGGCGGGCACCACGGTGACAGCGGCGACGACGAAGCGCCCGTATTTCCAGGCGCGCAAGACCACACCGCTGTTGGAGTACTACTACGACGCGCCGGGCACCGTGGCCGACTACAACGCGCTCCGCCAGCCGCTGATTGTCGAGGAGACGTTTAACGTTCCGGCGGCGACTCCCATTTACGCCCTCGCAAACGGCGTCATCGTCGCCGCACAGATCAGTGGCCCGGGCGTCGGCACGACAGGCCTCATTCTCGTTCGTCACGAGGTGTTCAATCAAAACACGGGCGGCGCGATCAACTACAATCACGCACCGACGTACGTCTGGACGCTCATCAGTGGACTGGATACGTCGGGAGCCATCATTCCCGCAGCGCCGCCGGCTGTCGCGGCGCCAACGCCCGCGGCGAACCCGACCTGGCTCAATCGCCTCATCCTTCGCCTGCGCGAATGCGAGCTCGCCGCGCAGTTCCACACGTCGCATGCCGCCGCCAGCCTAGCGCTGCGCACGGGATGGGCGCGTGGCCCGAGCGGTGGTGGCCCCCGAGTCGCCATCGGCACCGAGATCGAGCAGGACGCCTTGGCCTACCGTGCGATTGCCAACAGGCTCACGGCGGGCAACGTCGCACGATTTCCGCTCGAAGCGACCAATAACACCACGCCCGTGCGCGTCTGTCTCGGCGATTTCCTGGGAGTCCCTGCCTTAGGGGCCATTGGGCAGGCGGGTGTGCAGATCGAAGTCTTCTCGATGCACCAACTCCCAGTTCCCGGTGCGGCGCAGCGCGTCGTGTCGGCCGCGTCTCATCCATGGTGGACCGAGGTGACCGAGAGCGTGCGTCATGAAGCCAGCGTCGACGCCAACCTCCCTGCGCATGGGATGGCGTGGCACTACGGCATGACCGACTTCCTCGCCTGGATCAACACCTCCATCACATGGCCGTCCGAGTGGCCGAAGTACGGCGCGACGGGACCGATGCCTGCGCGTCCGATCACGCGGATTGTGACATGACGCGGAGCGAATGACCATGGCCAATGATCTCTCCACCTCACTGCAGTCGCTCCTCCTCGATTTTCTCAATCCGCTCGACGAAGTCGCGCGCGACTCGGCGTCACTCACCGACTGGTTGGCCGCGCTTGGCTATACCAAGGCCATCTCCGGCGATCCTGCGCTCCTTCAAATTGCGCAGCATGGCGGTGCGGTACTCACCAAGCTGAAGGCATTCGACGCACAGACGCTGGAGAGCACCGATGGCTTGATCGCGATGCTGGAGACGGCGCGCGAAGCAGGCGCGATTCTCCAGGAGTTGCGCACATTCGGGACGGACCCAGCGCGCACGCAGGTCGCGAGTGGACTCGCCGACGAGGTGATGGCGTTCCTGCTCGCAAATCATTTGCGGCGCAATCATCCGACAGCGTTCCGCATCGCAGCGTTACTCACGCTCATCGACACGCGTGAGTTGACGTCCGTCGACGCGCCCGTCGTCGACGCGAACGGGGCGACGCTGCGTTACGGGCGTGCCGTCGATCGCTTCAAGTTCTCGGCAATCGACAGCCTCGTGCGGCAGCCAGGTGCAACGCTCAAGGCAGCGTATCTACCGAACAGCCTCGCGAATGGCAGCGACGCGTGGACGGCTGCGCAGCGCCTGTTCCCGCAGCTGTCACTGCTGGCGGATGTACTTGGGATGTCGTCGGGAACGGACTCTCGCCCGAACATTCCATCGCCCGCTCCGGGCGTCGATGACGGAACGATTCTCGATGGTCCGATCACGGACGATCCCGACGACTTTCCGACGACGACGATCGACGACGGCGGTAGTGCGGTGGCCTCGATGCTTCCGGCCGTTCCCGACGCATACTTTGCCGCGAACGATCCGGTGTTGCGGCTCACGATTGCTGAAGCAGCGGCGACGGGTGGTCTCGCACTGGAGATCCTCGCCGCGTCAAAAAAGCATCCCAAGGGCGTGGCGGGTTTGATCGTACAGCTCGTCGGTGCATTCGATCGCACCGAGACGCGCGGACAATGGAAGCTCACGCTCACGTCGAGCGGTGCGATCCCGGCGCTTGCATTCGGGCCGAGTGGATTGGCGCTGGGGCCGACCGCCAACGCGCCGGCGAAAGGCTCGGCAAAGTTTCTCGTCGAGCGTGTTCCTGCGCCTGACGCTACCGGACCAGCGTTCGTCTTCGGCAGTCCGAAAGGAACGCGCCTCGAGCTCGGATCGCTCGGCATCACTGGCGACGTTTCATTCGACGCGAGCAGCTGGTCCGCCGCACTCGGCGTGGCGGCCAATTCGGGTGCGCTCGTTATCGCAGCAGAGGACGCGGACAGTTTCCTATCGAGCCTGCTGCCGTCGGGCGGGCTGCGGGCAGCGTTCGATCTCGGGTTGGCGTGGTCGAACGGTACGGGACTGACGCTTCGTGGCTCCGCTGGACTCGCTGCCGACATTCCCGTAGGACTGACCCTCGGCCCGGTCACGCTTTCTTCCCTGCATCTCGGACTGCAGACGCAGGCCAACGGTTCAGCCTCCGCCGAAGCGTCCGCGAGCCTCTCCGGAAGTATCGGACCGGTAAAGGTGTCGGTCGATCGCCTTGGACTTCTGGCTGGACTCAGTTTCCCACAAGGCGGAGGAAATCTCGGCTCGGCAGATCTAAACGTGGGCTTCAAGCCGCCGACGCAGATCGGGTTGTCGATCGACGTGGCAAGTGTGGTGACGGGGAGTGGGTTCCTGTCCTACGACCCGGTGCAGGGGATGTACGCGGGCGGCATGCAGCTCGCCCTGCACGACTCCATCACGCTGACGGCCATCGGCCTGATCACGACGCGGCTGCCCGACGGCCAGCCCGGCTACTCGCTCCTGATCTTCATCACGGCCGAGGGGTTCCAGCCGATCCAGCTGGGGCTCGGCTTTACGCTGACGGCCATCGGGGGCCTGATCGGCGTGAATCGGACGTTCGACGAGACCGTGCTCCGCGCCGGGCTCCAGACCGATACGCTGGCCTCGCTGCTGTTCCCGAAGGATCCGGCCACGAATGCGGTGGCGATCGTGCGGAGCCTGGCGAGTGCCTTTCCCGCCAAGGCGGGGAGCTATCTCCTCGGCCTGTTGGCGCGGATCTGCTGGGGCACGCCGCCGCTCATCCAGTTCGACCTGGCGCTCATCCTCGAGCTGGGGGCGCGGACGCGATTGCTCGCGTTGGGGCGGATGACCGCGCTCTTGCCCTCGCCGGACAATGACCTGGTGCGGTTGAAGCTGGACGCGATGGGGGTGCTCGACTTCGATGCGGGAACGCTGGCGCTGGATGCGGCGCTCGTGGACTCGCGGCTCGTGCACAAGTTCGCGATCTCGGGGAGCGGGGCGTTCCGGGCCGGGTGGGGGTCGGGGCCGGGGAACGCGTTCGTGCTGGCGATTGGCGGGTTCAATCCGCGGTTCGCGCCGCCGGCGGGCGTGCCGCCGCTGGCGCGGGTGACCGTGGCGCTGAGCGCGGGGGCGAACCCGCAGCTGACGTGCGAGGCGTACTTCGCGCTGACGTCGAACACGCTGCAGTTCGGGGCGCGGGCGCAGCTGG